>NZ_JBSGFD010000022.1:0-68484 GCF_053603215.1 Kitasatospora sp. NPDC004240
GCCACCCCGAGCACCCGGCAGAAGCTGCTGCTGAAGATCGCCGACGCGGTCGAGGGGCCCGCTACCGGGGGGCGCCGGCGGCCCTGGTGGTGCTGCGCCGGGCCGAGGGCTCGGTGCCGGTGGACCTGGTCCAGCTGTTCACCTTCGCCGGTGACCAGCCGGTACCGGTGGCCGCCCGCTCCTCGGCCGCCGACCCGCAGGCCACCGCCGCGTGGCGGGTGGAGAACGGCGCCCTGGTGCGCGAGGAGCGGGTCGCGCAGACCGGCGCAGTCACCTCGACCCGCTACACGGTGCGGGCCGACGGCAGCCTGGACGAGTCCTGGCCGGGAGCCGGCACCTCCGGCGGCCAGTCCCCGGCGGTCCAGAACTAGGGTCCCGGCGGTCCGGAACCAGGGCCGGGACCCCGGTCGGGCCCGGTCAGCCCTCGGCGGTGACCGCGTAGAAGGCGACCGCGGCCGCGGCGCCCACGTTGAGCGAGTCGATGCCGTGGGCCATCGGGATGCGCACCGCCTGGTCGGCGGCGGCGAGGGCGGCCCGGGTCAGGCCGTCGCCCTCGGCACCGAGCATCAGCGCGGCTCTGGGGAGCTTGCGGGGGGCCGCCTCGGCGAGGTCCACGGCGGTGTCGGCCGGGGTGAGGGCGAGCAGCCGGAACCCGGCGGCGCGGACCGTGGCCAGGGCGGCCGGCCAGGGCTCCAGCCGGGCGTAGGGGACGGCGAAGACGGCGCCCATGGAGACCTTGACGGCCCGCCGGTAGAGCGGGTCCGCGCAGTCGGGCGACAGCAGGACGGCGTCCATGCCGAGCGCGGCGGCGCTGCGGAAGATCGCGCCCAGGTTGGTGTGGTCGACCAGGCCCTCCAGGACGGCGACCCGGCGGGCGCCGGCCAGCAGCTCGGCGGCGTCCGGCAGCGGGCGGCGCTCCATCGAGGCGAGCGCGCCGCGGTGGACGTGGTAGCCGGTGACGGCCTCGGCGAGGGCGGGTTCGACGATGTGGACGGGTGCCTCGGCGTCGGCGATGACGTCGGCCATCACGTCGAGCCACTTGGGGGTCAGCAGCATCGACCGCATCCGGTAGCCGGCGGCCAGCGCGCGGCGGATGACCTTCTCCCCCTCCGCGATGAACAGGCCCTCGGCGGGCTCCCGGCGGCGGCGCAGTTCGACGTCGGTGAGGCCGGTGTAGTCGCCGAGGCGGGGGTCGGCGGGGTCGGTGACGGTGCTGGGTTCGGACATCCTGCGATCTTGCCAAGCCGGGCGGACGGGGACAAACCCGGGTGGGCAGCCCTGGCACGCCCGGTGAGGGGAGTGCAAGGATGACGTATGGCCCGTTTCCCGGGCCGATCGTGGGCTCCGTCGGCGTCCGGTTCGCCCGTGCTCCCCGGCACCGCGGACCAGGCGGCGGAACGCCCACGGGGTCGGCACGAAGAGCGCAGGCCCGCGCGCCGGAGGCGGTCGGGCCGACGGTCCGTGGCGGGCCAGGTGTTCGCGCTGCAGGTCGTGGTGGTGCTGCTGCTGGCGGCGGCCGCCGCGGTGGCGCTGGTGCTCCAGTCGAACCACGACGCCGCGCAGGAGGCCCGCAACCGTTCGGTGGCGGTGGCGCAGACCTTCGCCAACTCCCCCGGGATGGCCGAGGCGCTGGCCTCGCCCGATCCGACGGCGGTCCTCCAGCCGAAGGCGGAGGCCGCGCGGGTCGGCTCGGGCGTGGACTTCATCGTGGTGATGAACACCGACGGCATCCGCTACACACACCCCAGACCGGACCGGATCGGCGGGCAGTTCGTCGGCACGATCGAGCCCGCGCTGCGCGGCGAGGTGGTGATCGAGGAGGTCGACGGCACGATCGGCCCGCTGGTGCAGGCCGTGGTACCGGTCCACGGACCGGCCGGCACGGTGATCGGGCTGGTCTCCTCGGGGATCACGATCGAGAACGTCAGCAGCGCCAGCGAGCGCCAGCTGCCGGTGATGCTGGGCGCGGCGGCGATCGCCCTCGGGCTGGCGACCTGCGGGACGGCGCTGATCAGCCGGCGGTTGAAGCGGCAGACCCACGGGCTGGGGCCGGCCGAGATGACCCGGATGTACGAGCACCACGCGGCGGTGCTGCACGCGGTGCGCGAGGGCGTACTGATCGTCGGGGGCGACGGACGGCTGCTGCTGTACAACGACGAGGCGCGCCGGCTGCTGGACCTGCCGGCGGACGCCGAGGGGCGGCCGGTGACGGAGCTGGGCCTGGACCCGGCGCCGCTGGAGCTGCTGACCGCGGACCGCGAGGTGACGGACGAGGTGGTGCTGGCCGGTGAGCGGCTGCTGGCGGTGAACGTCCGGCTCACCGAGCAGGTGGGCGGCCCGCCCGGCTGCGTGGCGACGCTGCGCGACTCGACCGAGCTGCTGGCGCTGTCGGGGCGGGCCGAGGTGGCCCAGCGGCGGCTGCGGCTGCTGTACGACGCGGGGGTGACGGTCGGCTCGACGCTGGACGTGACGCGCACCGCGCAGGAGCTGGCGCAGGTGGCGGTGCCGAGGTTCGCGGACTTCGTCAGCGTGGACCTGGCCGAACAGGTGCTGGAGGGCGACGAGCCACCGCCCGGGGCCATGCTGGGGCGGATGCGGCGGGCGGCGTTCGCGGCGGCACGGGAGGACGCGCCGTTCTACGCGGTGGGGACCGTGATCGAGGTCATGCCGGGCACGCCGCTGGCCGGGACGCTGGACAGCGGGAGGCCGGCGGTGGAGCCGCGGCTGGCGCAGTCGCGGGCGTGGCGGGAGCAGGACCCGGAAGGCGCGCGGCGGGTGCTGGAGTACGGGGTGCACTCGCTGGTGCGGGTGCCGTTGAAGGCGCGCGGGGTGCTGCTGGGCGTGGTGCGGTTCTGGCGGGCGGAGCGGTCGGAGCCGTTCGACGAGGACGATCTGACGCTGGCCGTGGAGATGGTGGCGCACGCGGCGGTCTGCATCGACAACGCCCGCCGGTACACCCGGGAGCACGCGATGGCGGTGACGCTGCAGCACAGTCTGCTGCCCCGCTCGCTGCCGGAGCAGAGCGCGCTGGAGGTGGCGCACCGCTACCTGCCGGCCCAGGCCGGGGTGGGCGGGGACTGGTTCGACGTGATCCCGCTCCCGGGTGCCCGGGTGGCGCTGGTGGTCGGCGACGTGGTGGGGCACGGGCTGCACGCGGCGGCGACGATGGGACGGCTGCGGACCGCGATCCACAACTTCTCGACCCTGGACCTGCCGCCGGACGAGCTGCTGGGACACCTGGACGAGCTGGTGAACCGGATCGACCTGGAGGAGACGGCGAGCGGCGGCGGGGCGGTGACCGGCGCGACCTGCCTGTACCTGATCTACGACCCGGTGACGCGGCGCTGCACGGTGGCGAGCGCCGGGCATCCGCCGCCGGCGCTGGTGCACCCGGACGGGCGGGTGGAGTTCCCGGAGCTGCCGACCGGGCCGCCGCTGGGGCTGGCGGTGCTGCCGTTCGAGACCGCGGAGCTGGAGCCGCCCGAGGGCAGCCGGCTGGTGCTCTACACGGACGGGCTGGTGGAGGACCGCGAGCGGGACATCGACGAGGGCCTGGAGCTGCTGCGCGCGGCGCTCGCCGGGCACCCGGGGCGTGCGCCGGAGCAGACCTGCGTGGACGTGCTGGGCGCGCTGCTGCCCGCGCACCCGCAGGACGACATCGCGCTGCTGGTGGCGCTCACCCTGGTGCTGCCGGCGGACCACGTGGCCGAGTGGGAGGTGCCGCAGGACCCGGCGGCGGTGGGCCCGGTGCGGCGGGCGGTGGCGGAGCGGCTGGAGCGGTGGGGGCTGGAGGAGACGGCGTTCGCCACCGAGCTGATCCTCAGCGAGCTGGTGACCAACGCGATCCGGTACGGCGGCGGGCCGATCCGGGTGCGGCTGCTGCGCGACCGGGCGCTGATCTGCGAGGTGTCGGACGGGTCCAGCACCTCGCCGCACCTGAAGTACGCGGCGACCACCGACGAGGGCGGACGCGGGCTGTTCCTGGTGGCCCAGTTCGCCGAGCGCTGGGGGACGCGCTACACGGCGAGCGGGAAGGTGATCTGGACGGAGCAGCCGCTGGAGTGAGCGGCCGCCCCGTCCGGCGATCGGGGTCCGGACGGTCGGGCTCCGGACGATGGAGGGGTCCGGGCGGTCAGACCCGGAAGGCGGCGGCCAGGACGTCGACCACCTCGCCGACCACGATCACGGCCGGCGGCTTGATCCCCTCGGCGGCCACCGTGGCGGCGACGGTGCCGAGGGTGGCGTCCACCCGGCGCTGGGCGGAGGTGGTGCCCTCCTGGACGACGGCGACCGGGGTGCCGGCCGGGCGACCGCACTCGACCAGCTTCGCGGCGATCTCGCCGATCTTGTCGACGGCCATCAGCAGCACCAGGGTGCCGGTCATCCGCGCGGCGGCCTCCCAGTTGACCAGCGAGCGCGGGTCGGAGGGGCCGACGTGGCCGGAGATGACGGTGAACTCGTGGGTCATCCCGCGGTGGGTGACCGGGACGCCGGCCGAGGCGGGGACGCTGATCGAACTGGAGATGCCGGGGACCACGGTCACCGGCAGCCCGGCCTCGGCGCAGGCCAGCAGCTCCTCGCCGCCGCGCCCGAAGACGTACGGGTCGCCGCCCTTGAGGCGGACCACGAACTTGCCGGCCTTGGCCTGCTCGATCAGGGTCCGGTTGATCGCCTCCTGCGCCATGAAGCGCCCGTACGGGATCTTGGAGGCGTCGATGACCTCGACGTGCTCGGGCAGCTCGGCGAGCAGCTCGCGCGGGGCGAGGCGGTCGGCGACCACCACGTCGGCGTCGGCGAGCAGCCGGCGGCCGCGCACGGTGATCAGGTCGGGATCGCCGGGACCGCCGCCGACCAGGGCCACCCCGGCACCGTGCGAACGGTACTGGCGGGCGGCCAGCGAGCCGTCGCGCAGGCCGTCCACGATGGAGTCGCGCAGGGCGGCGGAGTGCCGGGGGTCACCGGTGAGGACGGCCACCGTGGCTCCGGCGTCCCGGCCGCTGGCGGGGGTCCAGGCGGTGGCGGCGGCCGCGTCGTCGCTGCGGGCGCAGAACACCCGCTCGCGCTCGGCCTCGGCGCTGACGGCGACGTTGACGGCGGGGTCGTCGGTGGCCACCAGCGCGTACCAGGCGCCGGCGAGGTCGCCGTCCTGGTAGGGGCGGGCGTGCCAGGTGAGCTCGCCGGCGTCGGCCATGGCCTGCACGGCCGGGGTGGTGGAGGGCGATATCAGGTGCAGGTCGGCGCCGGTGGCGATCAGCGCGGGCAGCCGGCGCTGGGCGACGTGGCCGCCGCCGACGACGACCACGCGGCGGCCGGCGAGCAGCAGACCCACCGGGTACGGGGTACGGCCCTCGGTGCCGGGGTGCGGGTGCGGGGTGGGCGCGGTCATGGGCGGGACTCCTGTGGGTGAGGGTTGCGGGGGTACGGCGGTACCGCCCCGCGCACCGGCGCGCCCTCGGGCCGGTGCGGGAGCGGTACCAACGGACGTCAGGCCTTCTCGGTGACCCCGGCGGAGTCGAAGGTGGCTACATCGTGCATCGCCCGGGCCGCGCTCTGCACCAGCGGCAGGGCCAGCAGGGCGCCGGTGCCCTCGCCCAGGCGCAGGTCGAGATCGATCAGCGGACGCAGGCCCAGCTTGGCCAGCGCGGCCTGGTGGCCGGGCTCGGCCGAACGGTGGCCGGCGATGCACGCCGCCAGCACCTCGGGGGCGATCGCCTTGGCGGCCAGGGCGGCCGAACCGGCGATGACGCCGTCCAGGATGACCGGGGTGCGCAGCGAGGCCGCGCCGAGCAGGAACCCGGCGATCGCGGCGTGCTCCAGACCGCCGACGGCCGCCAGCACGCCGATCGGGTCGGACGGGTCCGGCCGGTGCAGGGCCAGCGCGGCCCGGATGACCTCGATCTTGCGGGCGTGCGTCGCGTCGTCGATGCCGGTGCCGCGGCCGGTCACCTCGGCCGGGTCCAGACCGGTGAAGACCGAGATCAGGGCGGCGGAGGCGGTGGTGTTGGCGATGCCCATGTCGCCGGTGACCAGGCCCTTGTTGCCGGCCGCGACCAGGTCGCGGGCGGTCTCGATGCCGATCTCGATGGCCTTGAGGGCCTCCTCGCGGGTCATCGCCGGGCCCTGGGTCATGTCCCCGGTGCCGGGCCGGACCTTGCGCGGCAGCAGACCGGTGGTGCGGCCCTGCTGGATCGCGTGCGGCAGCTCGGCGGCCACGCCGACGTCCACCACGCAGACCTCGGTGCCGATCTGCTTGGCGAAGGAGTTGACCACCGCTCCGCCGGCCAGGAAGTTGCCGACCATCTGGGCGGTGACCTCCTGCGGCCAGGGCGTGACGCCCTGCGCGTGCACGCCGTGGTCGCCCGCGAAGATCGCCACGCAGGCGGGCTCCGGGATCGGCGGCGGGCACTTGCGGGAGAGCCCGGACAACTGGGCGGAGATGATCTCCAGCATGCCGAGCGAGCCGGCCGGCTTGGTCATCCGCTTCTGGCGGTCCCAGGCCTCGCCGAGCGCCTTGGCGTCCAGCGGGCGGATGCCGCGCAGCGTCTCGGCGAGCAGGCTGTGCGGCTCCTCGCCGGGCAGCGCACGGTTGCCGTACTGCTCCTCGTGGACGACCCACGACAGCGGGCGCTTCTTGGCCCAGCCCTGCTGGAGCAGCTCCGGCTCGTCCGGGAACGCGTCGACGTAGCCGACGCACAGGTAGGCGACGACCTCCAGGTGCTCGGGCAGGCCGAGCTCCCGGACCATCTCCTCCTCGTCGAAGAAGCTCACCCAGCCGACGCCCAGGCCCTCCGCGCGGGCGGCCAGCCAGAGGTTCTCGACGGCGAGCGCGGCCGAGTACGGGGCCATCTGCGGCTGGGTGTGCCGGCCCAGGGTGTGCCGGCCGCCGCGGGTGCGGTCGGCGGTCACCACGATGTTGACCGGCGTCTCCAGGATCGCCTCGGTCTTGATTTCCTTGAACTGCTTCGCCCGGCCCTTGGGCAGCGAGTCGGCGTACGCCTCGCGCTGGCGCTCGGCCAGCTGGTGCATCTTGCGGCGGGTCTTCGCGGAGCGGATCACCACGAAGTCCCACGGCTGGGAGTAGCCGACGCTGGGCGCGGTGTGGGCCGCCTCCAGGACGCGGATCAGCACCTCGTGCGGGATCGGGTCCGGGCGGAAGCCGTTGCGGATGTCGCGGCGCTCGCGGATCACCTGGTGGACGGCCTCGCGGCCGGCGTCGTCGTACCCGGCGGCGGGCGGGCCGGCGGGCTCGGCGGGCTGCTCCTCGACGGGCCCGTCCTCGGCGGCGGGCTCCTGGGCGGCGGGCTCCTCGACGGGGACGACCTCGGCGGCTGCCGCCTCGGCCTCCGCCTCGGCCTCCGCCTCGGGGGTCTCGGCGGCGGGCGCCTCGGTGGGCTCGGCGGCCTCGGCGGTGTCGGGGGCCTCGGTGGGCTCCTCGGCGACCGCCCCGGGGGCCGGGGCCTCGATGGCCTGCTCCTCGGCGGCGGGCTGCTCGGCGGCCACGGGCTCCGCCTCGGCAACCGGCTGTTCCGGGGCCTGCCCGGCAGCCTCGGCGCTCTCGGCGGGCTCGACGGCCTCCACCGCCGCCACGGCCTCCGCGGCTTCGGCGGGGGCGGCGGCCTCCACCGGCTCCGCCTGGGCGTCCGGGGCGGCCACGGCCTGGCCGGACGGCATCTCGCCGGTACCGGCGGCGGTCTCGGCGGCGGCCTGCTCGACGCCGGGCTCGGCGGCGACGGGCTCGACGGCGACCGGCTCGACGGATACGGGCTCGGCGTTCTCCACCGCGACGGCCTCGGCGGGGACGGCCTCCGGCGCCTGGTCCACGGCGGCGGGCGCCTCGGGCGCCTCGGCGACGGGCGCGGCGGCCTCCTCGGCGGGCTGCTCCACGGCCTGCTCCACCGCGGCGGCCTCCGCCTCGACGGGGACCTCGGTGGGCTCGACGGCCTCGGCGGGGGCCTCGACCGGCGCCTCGGCGACCGGCTGCACCTCCACCGGCGCCTCGACCGCTATGGGCGGCTCCTGGCCGGGCTCCGGCTGCTCGGCGACGACCGGCTCGACCTGCGGCAGGCCGTGCGGGGTCGGCGCGGCCAGGAACGCCGAGATGCGCCGCGGCTGACCCGCCTGCGGCGCGGACTGGACGACCTGGGCGGCCTCCGGCACGGGCTGCTCGACGACCTCGGCGACGGGCTGCTCCGGGGCGGCCTCCTCGGCCGGCGCCCCGGCGGCGACCTCCGCGACCTCGACGACCGGCTGGGCCTCGACGACCGGCTGGGCCTCCGCGCCCGCCGCGGCCTCGACGACCTCGGCGGGAGCGACCTCGGCCACCTGGGCGTCGGTCACCTGGGCGTCGGCCGGCACGGCCTCGGCCACCGGCTCGGCCACGACGGCCTGCGGGAGCTGCTCGGCCTGCGGGGCCTGCTCGACCGGCTGGGCCTGCGGCTCCACCGGCTGGACGGCCTCCATCGGCTGGACGGCCTCCACCGGCTGCGCGACCGGCTGCACCGGGACGGCCTGCGGCACCTCGACCTGCGGCGCCTGGACCTGCGGCGCCTGGACCTGGGGGGCCTGCGGCTGCGCCGGCACCTGCGCCTGCGGCGCGACCTGGACCTGCTGCGGCACCTGGACGACCGGCGGGGCGGCCTGCGCCATGACCGGCACCCCGTGCGCCGGCGTGGCGCCCTGCGAGGGCCCGCGGTCGGCGAGCGAGCGGACCGGCACCTGGCCGGTCATCAGCGACGGGTCCGGGATCGGCGGGCCGGCGTGCAGCGGGCGGCGCGGCGGCTGAACGGCCGTCAGCGGGTCGCCGCCCTGCGTCGGCGGGGCGAGCGGCTGCGCCGTCTGCGGCTGGGCCTGGGCGGCCGGGTCGACGGCGCCCTGCACCGGCGGGTCCAGCGGCGGCCAGGACGGCTCCACCGGGGTGCCCGGGGCGCCGGCCTGCTCCTCGGCGGCGGAGGCGGCGCGCAGCGGTACGGCGGCGCCCGGGGCCAGGTGCTCGGCCCCCTGCTCGGCGGTGGCCGGCTCGCCCCAGCTGCCCTGCGGGCCGGGCATCAGCAGGACGTCGTCCTCGTCGTCGAGCGGGTCCGGCTGGTCGGGCTGGTCGAGGAAGTGGAAGGCGGGCCGGTGCGGCGGGACGTCGGAGCCCCAGCCGGTGGCGGTGTAGCCCTGCGGGTCGAGGCCGTAGCCCTGGCCGTCCACGGCGTAGCCCTGGGCGTCGGTGACGTAGCCCTGCGCCCCGACGGCGAAGCCGTGGCCGTCGGTGGCGTAACCCTGGACCCCCATCGGGTAGGCCTGGGCGTCGGTGACGTAGCCCTGCCCGGGCAGCGGCGTGCCGGGGGCCATCGGCACCGCGCCACCGTCCGGCGTCATCACGGTGCCCGGCGCCATGCCCGGCACGGGCGTGACGCCCTGCACGGGTGCGACGGCCGCGGCGCCCTCCGGGCCGCCGAGCGGGTCGGGCCCGGCGAGCAGGTGCTCCGGCAGTCCCTCGTTCGGGACGTGGCCGCCATCGGTCATGTCAAAGCTCCTTCCAGGCCGCTGCCGCGCCCTCGGCGACGCGATCACCGACCGCAGCGCCCATCCTCCGCACGGGACGGCCTTGCACCGGCCCGCCCCACAACCACACGTGGCCGCCGCGCCGGAGCGCTGCGGCCTGAGTCCTTCCGGCGCGCTGCGGCACCCCGGCCCGCGCACCACCCGCGAGGGACGGCGCGCCATCTGAAACAACGACAGCCCGGGGCAACCGGCACGACCGCACCGGACCCTACGGCATTCTCCCGGTCCGACGCCCGGCCCGTCGAATTGCCCACACTCCGAGCCGCGATTGGTCGCATCACGTCAAAAAAGGCGACAACCCCCCAGGTCCGACAGGTCACCGGCCTCCGCAGCCACCTAGGACGCCACACTACCGGCCTGGAGGTGCCACCTCTCGAATCAGTGTCCGGATGCGACCGGGATCACCGCCGGCGCCCGGCCGCGGGCCCGCGCGGGCACCGCGCCTTCACAGGATCCGCGTCACGGCCGCCGCTCGCCCCACAGCAGCAGCACGCCCGGCTCCCCCGCGCCCAGGGCGAGCCCGCCGGGGGCGCCGTCGGGCGCGGAGAGCGGCGTGGCCTGCAGCAACGCGCCGTCGGCCCGGTAGCCGGCGGCGGCGATCGCCCGGCGGTGGGCCTCGGCCTCGCCGAGGGTCCGGGCCAGGGCGACCACCCGCTCCGGGCGGCGGGCGAGAACGGCGCGGACGACCTCCGGGCCGCCCGCCTCGACCACGGCCACGTCCGGTTCCGGCAGGCCGCCCAGCACCTCGGGACCGGTGCCGTGGACGGTCTCCACCTCGACGCCGAAGCGGCGGGCGTTGACGGCGATCCGGGCGCAGGCCGAGCGGGAGGCCTCGACGGCGACGACGGCGGCGCCGAAGCGGGCGGTCTCCACCGCGAGCGCCCCGCTGCCGGCCCCGACGCACCAGACCAGGTCTCCGGGGCGGGCACCGAGACGGGCGAGCACCAGCGCACGGGCGTGCGCCGGGAGCGCATCCGTACCACCGGCGGCATCCTCCGTGCGCCCGGCGCCCGGGGCGGCCCCCGCGCCCGGGGTCGCGCCCGCGCCCGCGCCGGTGCCCGTGTAGACGTCCCGGGCGAGCGCCCAGCCGCGCTCCGGGCCCGGGTAGCCCAGCGGGCGGCCGGCCAGCCAGCCGGCGGCCTCGTCGGACGGGCCGGGCCGGGCGTTGCCGCCGCCGATCACCAGCACCACGTTGGGGTCGCGCCAGGTGTGGTCGGCGACCCGGTCGGAGGTGAGGACGGTGACGTCCTCCTCGGGGGTACCCAGCGCCTCGCAGACCACGAAGGTGCGGTGCACCCCGCGCAGCATCAGGGCCAGCTCGCCGGGGCCGGCGCCGGGCGCGGTGATCACCGCGACCTTGGAGTGGGCCCGGCAGATGTTGGCCGCGCGACGCAGCCGGCCGCCGTGGGCGCTGACCACCTGGGCGTCCTCCCAGGGCATCCCGGCGCGGGCGAAGGCGGTGGCGACCGAGGAGACGGCGGGCAGCACCTCCAGTTCGAGGCCGTACTCGGGGCGGCGCAGGGTGCGGACCACGCCGAAGAAACCCGGGTCGCCCTCGGCGACCACCACGGCGGTGCCCCGGTGCGCGGCCATCCGGCGCGCGGCACGGCGGAGGTCGCCGAGGGCGATCCGTTCGGCACCGGGCGGCACCGGGAGGGCGTCGAGTTGATAGGGGGCGCCGGCCACCAGTGTCGCCGCGGCGAGGGCCGCGCCCGCGGCCTCGGTCAGCGGTGTGCCGTCCCACCCGATGACCGTGATCCGGTCAGCCATCTGCGGCCGTTCTCCTCGCCTCGTCCCCTGCGTACGCGCAGCTCCCCCCGCGTACGTACGGTGCGTGCCACGTGCACCGGAGCAGAGGCTACCCGGTGCGATCCCGCCGCCGCGGACAGGTCGCACACATGTCCGCCACGCGCCCTCCGCGGGCCGCGGCGGACGCGCGACACCCGGGACGGTCCGGGACCGGCGGGCGGCGGGCCGGGGCGGGCCTCGGGCCGGGGCGGGCGGCGGGCGCGGTCAGTCGCGCAGCGCGTACCGCTGCTCGCCGGGCCAGGCGTGCTCCTGCGGGTTCTCCATGTCCTCCGGCAACAGGCTCCAGAGGATCAGGTCGCTACGGCTCTCTTCGGTCACCGTGCCGGACTCGCCGCGCACTATCCAGGCGCTGCGCAGCACGCCCTCGCTGATGCCGCCGATCTTCTGGGCGACCTGCTGGGCGGCGGTGTTGCCGGCGGCGGTGCGCAGCTCCAGGCGCAGGAAGCCGCGGTCCTCGAAGAGCCACTGGGCGACGCCGAGGACGGCCTCCGGGGCGTAGCCCTCGCCGCGTGCCCAGGGGGCGGTGACGTAGGCGACCTCGGTGGAGCGCAGCCGCCAGTCGGTGTTGCGCAGTTCGACGAGGCCGACGACGCGCTGGGTGAGGTGCTCGGTGACGGCGAAGACGATCCCGCGCCCCTCGGTGCGGTGGGCGGGGGCGAGGGTGCGGGCGAGCTCGACGGCGTACGCCTCGGTGAAGGGCTGCGGGACGTCGGTCCAGGCCAGGACCAGTTCGTCGGCCATCATGGCGACCAGGCCGGGGGCGTCGTCGTCCGCAAGGGGGCGCAGCAGCAACCGTTCGGTGCTGATGGCGGTCTCGGGGAAGCTCGCTGCCATGCCGTCTCTCCTCGCCGGGTCGTGGACACACCGTACGCCTCGCCGCGCCACGCCGTCGTCCGGGCGCGTCCCGCGGTGCACGGATCGCACGACGGTACGTCAGATCGCGTCCTGTCGGTGCGTCACTACCTGCATACTGCCCGACCGGGCCCCCGCCGGGATGCGGCGGGGGCCCGGTCGGGGGCGTACGGCGGAGGGCGTCCGGGCTCGGCGGGGCCGGTCAGAACGCCGGGATGACGGAACCCTTGAAGGTGTCGTCGATGTACTTCTTCACCTCGGCCGAGTGCAGCAGGGTGACGAGCTTCTGGACCCGGGGGTCGTTCTCCTTGCCCTTCTTGACCGCGATGATGTTGGCGTACGGGTTGCCCTCGGCCTTCTCCAGGACCAGGGCGTCGGTGGCCGGCTTCAGGCCGGAGTCGAGCGCGTAGTTGCCGTTGATGACGGCAGCGTCGAGGTCACCGATGGAGCGGGGCAGCTGGGCGGCCTCCAGCTCCTTCCACTTGAGGTTCTTCGGGTTGCCGGTGACGTCGGCGGGGGTGGCTGCGGTGCCGACGCCCTCCTTGAGGGTGATGATCTTGTTGTCGGCGAGCAGCTTGAGCGCGCGGCCCTCGTTGGTGGCGTCGTTGGGCAGGCCGACGGTGGCGCCGTCGGCGAGCTCGCCGATGCTCTTGACCTTCTTGGAGTAGACGCCGAGCGGCTCCAGGTGGACCGTCCCGACGGAGACGATCGTGGTGCCACGCTTCTTGTTGAAGTCATCCAGGTACGGCACGTGCTGGAAGTAGTTGGCATCGGCCGAGCCGTCCTGCACCGCCGTGTTGGGGGTCACGTAGTCGGTGACCTCCTTGATGGTGAGCTTGAGGCCGGCCTTCTCCGCGAGGTTGTCCTTGACGTACTTGAGGACCTGGCCGTGCGGGGTGGGGCTGGCGACGACGGTCAGCGCCGCGTTCGGGTCGGAGGACCCGGCGGAGTCGCCGTTGCTGCCGCAGGCGGCGAGCGAGAGGGCGAGGCCGGCGGTCGCGAGGACGGTGATGGACTTCAGGGCGTTGCGCACGAAAAGTGCCTTTCTGCGTGGTGCGGGGAACCGCGTCCGGGGATCGGACGGGGGAGGTCTGGGGGGGGTGGGCCTCAGGAGCCGACGAGGGTCTTGTCGCCGGCGGGCGCCGGGGTGGCGCCGCGCGGGCGCAGCAGCCGGGTGCGGGCCGGGCGGCCCCGGTGGGAGAGGCGCCGGACGGCGTAGTCGCCGATCAGCTGGACGACGGTGACGATGATCACGAGCTCGGCGACGATGACCCACATGAAGGCGGTCTCGAAGCGGAAGTAGCCGTAGTTGATGGCCAGGGTGCCGAGCCCGCCGCCGCCGACGGCGCCGGCCATGGCGGAGTAGCCGATCAGCGTGATGACCGTGGTGGTGACGGAGGCGACGAGGCCGGGCAGGGCCTCGGGGACCAGCGTCTTGCGGACGATGGTCCAGGCGGAGCCGCCCATCGCCTGGACGGCCTCGACCAGGCCGCGGTCCACCTCGCGGATCGAGGTCTCGACCAGGCGGGCGAAGAAGGGGATCGCGCCGATGGTGAGCGGCACGGTCGCGGCCTCCCAGCCGATGGAGGTGCCGACCAGCCAGCGGGTGAAGGAGATCAGGGCGATCATCAGGATGATGAACGGCACCGAGCGGACGATGTTGACGACCGCGCCGAGCACCTTGTTGACCGGCCGGTTCTGCAGCAGGCCGCCCTTGTCGGTGAGCACCAGCAGGATGCCCAGCGGAAGGCCGATCAGCACGGTGCCGACGGTGGCGACGCCGACCATCTGGAAGGTCTCCCAGGTGGCGGGCCACATCAGTTCCTGCATCTGGTCCCAGGTCATGCCACCGCTCCGTCCGTCACGTCGATCACGTCCACCTGCAGGCCCTGCTCGCGCAGGTAGCCGATCGGCACCACGTTGTCCTCGCGGCTGCCGGACAGTTCGACCCGCATCCGGCCGACCATCCGGCCGGCGATGGTCTCGACGGCGGCACCGAGGATGTTGATGTCGATCTGGTAGGTGCGGGCGAGCTGGGAGACGAACGGCTGCCCGGAGGTGTCGCCCTGGAAGGTGATCTCCAGCACGGTGCCGCCGGGGTGGCCGGCGCCGAACTCGCTGAGCGGGAACAGCTCGCGGGCCAGCTCGGAGCCGGGCCTGGCCAGCAGGTCGGTCAGCGCACCGGACTCGACCACCCGGCCGCCGCGCATCAGGGCGGCGGAGTCGCAGACGGACTTGATGACGTCCATCTCGTGGGTGATCAGCAGCACGGTGAGGCCGAGCTGCTGGTTGAGGTCGCGCAGCAGCTTGAGGATCGAGCGGGTGGTCTCGGGGTCGAGCGCCGAGGTGGCCTCGTCGGAGAGCAGCACCTTGGGGTCGCCGGCCAGGGCACGGGCGATGCCGACGCGCTGCTTCTGGCCGCCGGAGAGCTGGCCGGGGTAGCTGCGGGCCTTGTCGGCGAGGCCGACCAGGTCGAGCAGTTCGGCGGCCTTGCGGCGGCGCTCGGTGCGGTCCAGTCCGATGATCTCCAGCGGGAGTTCGACGTTCTGCTGGACCGTGCGGGAGGAGAGCAGGTTGAAGTGCTGGAAGACCATGCCGATCCGGCGGCGGGCCTCGCGCAGCTCCCGGCCGGCCCGGTTCTCGCCGCCGGGCAGGGCGGTGAGCTCGACGCCGTCCACGGTGACGGTGCCGGAGCTGGGGCGCTCCAGCATGTTGACGCAGCGGATGAGGGTCGACTTGCCGGCGCCGCTGGTGCCGACGACTCCGTAGACCTCGCCGGGGCGGACGTGCAGGTCGACGCCGGCGAGGGCGGTCACCTCGCGGCCGCTGGAGCGGTAGACCTTGGTGAGGTCCTTGGTGGTGATCACAGCTGCTTCCGTGGGTCGGGGGCGGACGGCGCGGGACCGCCGGACCGGGTCGCGGTCGGCGATGGGGTACGGCGTCGCACCGGGAGGATCGGGCCCGGCGCCCCTCCGGTCGTCACCGCCGGACCGGCGGGCCGCGCGACGGCGCGACCCCACGGCTCACCGCGGGACGGCAGGGGACGTCAGGGATCGCCACCCGCCCGTACGCGGGCAGGCGGAGGGAGGGGGGTTCCGGTGGGGAGCGCGCTCACGAGGGGAGCGGCGGGGTCTCGCTTCGGGGCGCGAGAAGAGGAGCGATGGCCCTCAGCGGTGACACATTCGACGGCACATGGCACTCTCACCTGCCGGCAGGGTGCCGGTGGGGGTCCATTTCGTCGTCGCAGTCATGTGAGCCAGTAAATCAGACGAATCGATTCGGTCCCAATCATCAGGACCAGCTGTCCGCAATGCGGACGGATATCTCCGTGACCAGCGGAAACACCGGCCCGGCGCGGCCACTGGAGGTCCAGATGGTGGCGGCGCCGGGCCGGTGAGGGGTTGCGACGGGGTTCAGGCGGTACGCGCGAGCGGGGAGTCCGCGGGCTTCTCCAGGTGCACCAGGCTGATCCGCCCGCTCACCTGCTCCACCGTGGTCTGGCGGTATCCCTGGCGGGTGTACAGCCGCAGGTTGGCCAGGCTGCGGTGACCGGTGAAGAGCCGGTACGCCGTCACCGGGCGGCCGTCCTCGGCCAGCCGGCGCTCCAGGGCCTCCAGCAGGCGTCCGCCCAGTCCGTGCCGCTGCATCCGGGGGTGCACCACCAGACGCCCTATCCGGCCGATGCCGTCCGGGCCGACCTGTCCGCGCACCGTCCCGACGACCTCGCCGCCCAGCCGGGCCACCAGGACGTGCTGCTCCTCCAGTTCACCGCGCAGGCTCTCCAGGCTCTGCGTCAACGGCTCGATGGCCCAGTCGCCGTACAGCTCGGCCTCGCTCTGGTAGCCCAGGTACTGGAGCTTGAGGATCTGCTCCGCGTCCTCGGCGTCCGCCGACTCGATGATCACGCTCATGCCCATGTGCGGGGGCCTCCCCATCGTCGTGCCCGGCGCGCAAACGTGAGGGTGTCGCACCGGATGCCCTGCCGGAGATGTCCCGGCCGGGGATCGGCCCTGACCGGGGGTGGCGCACGAACGTATCAGCAAGCGCCACGTTCGCCACCGCTCTACCCGCGTGTCAGCTGCTCTCAACCTTCCGGACCCCTAACGTGGCGAGGGTCACTTGACGTCCTCCAGACCCTAAAGGGTCTGGATTCCTACCACCGGCATGTGCCGATCTCGGTGGGTTCCTGCTTCAACGCGCTGCGCCGGAACGGGGCCGGCCTTACCTGCGCTCCACGAGGCGTTTAGCCTGTCCGCCCGTCCGGCGGCCAGAATGTTGCGAGCGGCGTTCACGTCCCGGTCGTGGACACTCCCGCAGTCCCCACACGTCCATTCACGGACGTTGAGGAGCTTGGGTCCGTCCTTGATCCCACAGGCCGAGCACACCTGCGAGGTGGGCTCGAAGCGTCCGATCCGGCCGAAGTACCGGCCGTGCTTGACGGCCTTGTACTCCAGCATCATCACGAACTGCGACCATCCGGCGTCGTGCACGGACTTGGCGAGCCGGGTCCTGGCGAGGCCCTTCACACTGAGGTCTTCGACGTACACCGCTTGGGTCTCGCGGATGATCGAAGTGCTCAGCTTGTGCTGCCAGTCCCTGCGCCTGTCCGCCACACGGGCGTGCTGCCGGGCCACCTTCCTGCGGGCCTTGGCCCGGTTGCTGCTGCCCTTCGCGCACCGGCTGAGGGCCTTCTGCATCCGCTTGAGCTTCTTCTCCGCACGGCGCAGGAACGTCGGTGACTCCGCCTTGCGGCCGTCGGACATGACGGCGAAGTGGGTGAGGCCGAGGTCGATGCCGGTCTCGGTGTCCGACTCGGGCAGGATCTCCGGGTCCGTCTCGACCACGAACGACACCCAGTATCGGTCGGCGGCGTCCTTGGTGACCGTGACCGAGGTCGGGGCGGCCGGAAGCGTGCGGGACCAGCGGATCTCCAGGTCCCCGACCTTGGCGATGTACAGCTTGCCGTTGTCGCGCAGGTCGAAGCCGTTGGCGGTGAGCCGGATCGACTGCTTGTTGTCCCGCTTCGACCTGAAGCGCGGCGGGGCGACCTTCGGCCCCTTGCGCCTGCCGGTGAGGGAGGAGAAGAAGTTCCGGTAGGCGGTGTGCAGGTCCCGCAGGGCCTGCACCAGCACCACCGAGGACACCTCACCCAGCCACGCCCGTTCCCCGGTGCGCTTGGCGGCGGTGATGACCTGCTTCTGGAGATCGGTGTCCCTGATGTACGGCAGCCCCGCCGCGTGGGCTTCCCGACGAGCACGCAACCCATCGTTGAAGACCACCCGCGCACACCCGAACGCACGGGCCAGCGACTGTCGCTGACCTGACGTCGGGTACGCCCTGAAGTTGTACCTGAGCTGCACACACCAGATCATATCGTTTGTCCCGTAAGTGAGCTGACGGATCATCGGCATGGCCGAACGGTGGTTTCGGTGCAATGCAGGTGCACTTGGCCTTTGTGACGAAGTACCGGCGCGGAGTCCCGGACGAGGAGATGCCGACGACCTGCGAGGAGATCATGCGGAAGGTCTACCAGGACTTCGAGGCGGAGTTGAAGGAGTTCAATGGCGAGAAGAACCACGTGCCCCTGCTGATCGACCACCTGCCGAAGGTGGCCGTCTCCGGCCTCGTGAACAGCCTCAAGGGCGTGTCCGCCAGGCTGCTGCGCAAGGAGTACACGTACGCGATGAACCGGGCCATCATGCACGGACACCCGTGGTCGCCGTCCTACTTCGCCGCGTCCTGCGGCGGGGCACCGCTGGCGATCATCCGCGAGTACATCGAAAACCAGCAGCGCCCGTCGTAGAACGCTCCGCGCTACGGACCGAACCGGCTAGCCCCGCCCTGAGGGACGGGGCTTGCGCCGGACATGCGGGTCAATCCCGGTGGCTGTGCAGCACCGTGCGCAGCCGGGCCAGGCAGCGGGAGCGGGTCGGGCCGATGGAGCCGCGCGGCAGGCCGAGCCGGTCGGCGAGCTCGGCGTAGCTGAGGTCGGGATCCTCGGCGAGGGCGGTGAGCAGTTCGGCGCAGCGCCCGGGCAGCGAGGCGACCGCCGCCCAGAGCTCGCGGTCGCGCTGCCGGGCGAGCACCTGCTCCTCGGCGGACGGGGTCCGCGGGACGTCGGCGGAGGGGGCACGGGGGGCGTCGGCACACATACCCGGTACGACGCGATCCCGCCGCGGCCGGTCACGGCCTCGGCGGGATCGGTGCCCGAAAGTGGTTCCCGTACGGGTCAGCCCCGGACCCACTCCTGCTGGGCGGCCAGGTCGGCCTTCACCTCGGCGAGCTGGACGGCGACGGCGCTCGGGGCGGTGCCGCCGCGGCCGCTGCGCGCGGCGATGGCGCCGTGGACGCTGAGCACCGAGCGGACCTCGGGTGTCAGGTGCTCGGAGATTGCGGCGAACTGCTCGTCCGTCAGGTCGGAGAGCTCGATGCCCTGCGCCTCGCAGACCTTGACGCAGGCCCCGGCCACCTCGTGCGCGACCCGGAACGGCACGCCCTGCTTGACCAGCCACTCGGCGATGTCGGTGGCGAGCGAGAAGCCGGCCGGGGCCAGCTCCTCCAGGCGGGCCCGGTGGACGGTGAGGGTGGCCATCATCCCGGTGAAGGCGGGCAGCAGCACCTCCAGGGTGTCGCAGGAGTCGAAGACCGGCTCCTTGTCCTCCTGGAGGTCCCGGTTGTAGGCGAGCGGGAGGGCCTTGAGGGTGGCCAGCAGGCCGGTCAGGTTGCCGATCAGGCGGCCGGACTTGCCGCGGGCCAGCTCGGCGATGTCCGGGTTCTTCTTCTGCGGCATGATCGAGGAGCCGGTGGAGAAGGCGTCGTGCAGCGTGATGAAGCCGAACTCCTTGGTGTTCCAGATGATCACCTCCTCCGCGATCCGGGAGAGGTTGATCCCGATCATCGCCGTCACGAAGGCGAACTCGGCGACGAAGTCCCGCGAGGCGGTGCCGTCGATGGAGTTGCCCACCGAGCCGCGCTCGAAGCCCAGGTCGGCGGCGACCGCCTGCGGGTCCAGGCCCAGCGAGGAGCCGGCCAGCGCGCCGGAGCCGTACGGCGAGACGGCGGTGCGGGCGTCCCACTGGCGCAGCCGCTCGGCGTCCCGGCCGAGGGCCTGGACGTGGGCGAGCACGTGGTGGGCGAAGAGGACGGGCTGCGCGTGCTGGAGGTGGGTGCGGCCCGGCATGGCGGTGTCGGGGTGCGCCTCGGCGAGGCCGACCAGGGCGTGCTGGAGGTCGAGGATCAGCCCGCCGATGGTCCGCGCGTGGTCGCGCAGGTACATCCGGAACAGCGTGGCGATCTGGTCGTTGCGCGAGCGGCCGGCCCGCAGCTTGCCGCCCAGGTCGGGGCCGAGCCGCTCCAGCAGGCCACGCTCCAGCGCGGTGTGCACGTCCTCGTCGGCGATGGTGCCGGTGAAGGTACCGGCGGTCACGTCGGCGAGCAGCTGGTCGAGCCCGGCCAGCATGCCGGCCAGTTCCTCGTCGCTCAGCAGCCCCGCCTTGTGCAGCACCCGGGCGTGCGCCTTGGAGCCGGCGATGTCGTACGGCGCCAGGCGCCAGTCGAAGTGCACCGAGGCGGAGAGCTTGGCCAGCGCCTCGGACGGGCCGTCGGCGAAGCGAGCGCCCCAGAGGCGGACGTCTGCGGGCTGTTCGGACGACATCGCGTGGCTCCTTGCTGAGGTACGGCGGGGGTGCGAGGGGTACAGCGGGTGCGGAGGCGGGGCGGGGTGCGGAGGCGGGGCGGGCGGGGCCCCGGCCGTCGGGGGAACGGCCGGGGCTGTCACGGGGACCGTCAGCCGAGGTCGCGGCGGGCGGCGATCTTCGAGGAGAGGCCGAAGATCTCGATGAAGCCCTTGGACATCGACTGGTCGAAGGTGTCGCCGGTGTCGTAGGTGGCGAGGTTGAAGTCGTACAGCGACTGGTCGGACTTGCGGCCGTTGACCACCGCGCGACCACCGTGCAGGACCATCCGGATGTCGCCGGAGACGTGCTGGTTGGCCTCGTCGACGAAGCCGTCCAGGGCGCGCTTGAGCGGCGAGAACCAGAGGCCGTCGTAGACCAGCTCGGCCCAGCGCTGCTCCACCTGCCGCTTGTAGCGGGCGAGTTCGCGCTCGACGGTGACGTTCTCCAGGGCCTGGTGGGCGGTGATCAGGGCGATCGCGCCGGGGGCCTCGTAGATCTCGCGGGACTTGATGCCGACCAGCCGGTCCTCGACCATGTCGAGGCGGCCGACACCCTGCGCGCCGGCGCGCCGGTTGAGCTCCTCGATGGCCTGCAGGACGGTCACCTTGCGGCCGTCGATCGCGACCGGGACGCCGGCCTCGAAGGTGATGACGACCTCGTCGGCCTCGCGCGGGGTGGCCGGGTTCTGGGTGTACTCGTAGACGTCCTCGATCGGGGCGTTCCAGATGTCCTCCAGGAAGCCGGTCTCGACGGCCCGCCCGAAGACGTTCTGGTCGATCGAGTACGGGGACTTCTTGGTGGTGGCGATCGGCAGGCCCTTGGCCTCGGCGAAGGCGATCGCCTTGTCCCGGGTCATCGCGTAGTCGCGGACCGGGGCGATGCACTTCAGGCCCGGGGCCAGCGAGTTGATGCCGACCTCGAAGCGGACCTGGTCGTTGCCCTTGCCGGTGCAGCCGTGGGCGACGGTGGTGGCGCCGTGCTTCTGCGCGGCGGCGACCAGGTGCTTGACGATGACCGGCCGGGAGAGGGCCGACACCAGCGGGTACTCGCCCTGGTACAGCGCGTTGGCCTTGAGGGCCGGCAGGCAGTACTCGTTGGCGAACTCCTCGCGGGCGTCCGCGACCTCGGCCTCGACGGCACCGCAGTCCAGCGCGCGCTGGCGGATGACGTCCAGGTCCTCGCCGCCCTGGCCGACGTCGACGGCGACGGCGATGACCTCGGCGCCCGTCTCCTCGGCGATCCAGCCGATGCAGACGGACGTGTCCAGACCGCCCGAGTAGGCGAGTACGACGCGCTCGGTCACGGCTTTCTCCTTCACAACTGTGCGAACAGGTTTACGGCGATTGGCATAAGTATGCACTACACCGTATGAAATTCAAAACACGTGGGGGAAGTCGCTCCGCCCGGGCCCGGGAACCGGCCCTGAGCTGGTCGGATACGCCGAACGGCCCGGCCCCGGCGCGCTCGGCGGCGACGACGGGACCGGGCCGGACCACACCGGAGCGGCTCGGCGCCGGGCTACTGGGCCTTGGCCTGGGCCAGCTGCATCAGATGGTCCGCCAGGGCCTGCCCGCCCGCCGGGTCACGGCTGATCAGCAGCACGGTGTCGTCGCCCGCGATGGTGCCGATGATCTCGAAGACCTCGGCCTGGTCGATCGCGGACGCCAGGAACTGCGCGGCGCCCGGCGGGGTGCGCAGCACCACCAGGTTGCCGGAGGCGGTGGCGGAGACCATGAGCTCGCCGGCCAGCCGGGCCATCCGGCCCTCGCTGGCCGACTCCCCCATCGGCGCGCGCGGCGTGCGGTCGCCGCCCTCGGCCGGGACGGCGTAGATGAGCGCGCCGTCCCGGTTGCGGATCTTCACCGCGCCCAGCTCGTCCAGGTCCCGGGAGAGGGTGGCCTGGGTGACCACCAGTCCGTCATCGGCGAGCAGCTTGGCGAGCTGGCTCTGCGAGCGAACGGGCTGGCGGGTGAGCAGGTCCACGATCCGCCGGTGACGCGCGGTGCGGGTCTGCGGGACCTGCGGCGTCGGGCCGACGGTGGAGTGGTCGGAGCTGGGTACGGTCATGTGCTTATTCTCCCGGACTACGTACGGTCCGCAGCCGCCGGGGCGCCCTCGCGGACCGCCCGCAGGACGGCCGGCAGGGCCGCCAGGAACGCGTCCGCCTCCTGCTCGGTGAGCACCAGCGGCGGCACCAGCCGGACGGCGTCCGGGACGGCCGCGTTCACCAGGAAGCCCGCCTCCTGCGCGGCGGCCTGCACCTTCGCGGAGACCGGCTCGGTCAGCACGATGCCCAGCAGCAGCCCGGCGCCGCGCACGTGGGAGACCAGCGGGTCGCCGATCGCCTCGATGCCCTCGCGCAGCCGCTCGCCGATCTTGCGGGTGTGCTCCAGCAGGCCCTCGGACTCGATGGTGTCCAGCACCGCGAGCGCGGCGGCGGCGACCACCGGGTTGCCGCCGAAGGTGGTGCCGTGCTGCCCGGGCGTGAGCAGGTCGGCGGCCTCGCCGAAGGCCAGCACGGCGCCGATCGGCAGCCCTCCGCCGAGCGCCTTGGCGAGCGTGACCACGTCCGGGTCGACGCCTTCCTCGGCCTGGTGGGCGAACCAGTACCCGGTCCGGCCGACGCCGGTCTGGATCTCGTCCAGCACCAGCAGGGTGCCGGTGGCGCGGGTGATCTCGCGGGCGGCCCGCAGGTAGCCCCCGGGCAGCGGGACCGCGCCGTTCTCGCCCTGGATCGGCTCCAGGAAGACGGCCGCGGTCTCCGTGGTGACGGCCGCGCGCAGCGCCTCCACGTCGCCGAACGGGACGTGGGTGACCTCGCCCGGCAGCGGCAGGAACGGCGTCCGCTTGGCCGGCTGGCCGGTGAGCGCGAGCGCGCCCATCGTCCGGCCGTGGAAGCCGCCCTCCAGGGCGACCACATGGGTGCGGCCGGTACGCCGGCTGATCTTGAAGGCGGCCTCGTTGGCCTCGGCGCCGGAGTTGCAGAAGAACACCCGTCCGGGGCGGCCGGCCAGCGTCAGCAGCCGCTCGGCCAGCGCGATGGTGGGCTCGGCCATGAAGAGGTTGGAGACGTGGCCGAGGGTGCCGATCTGCCGGGTCACCGCCTCGACGACGGCCGGGTGGGCGGTGCCCAGCGCGTTGACCGCGATCCCACCGACCAGGTCGGTGTACTCCTTGCCGTCGGCGTCCCAGAACCTGGCGCCCTCGCCGCGCACCAGCGGGAGCCGCGGGGTGCCGTAGTTGTCGGTGAAGGAGTGCTGCCAGCGTTCGGTGAGCTGCTGGTTCGCGGTCATGCCAGTCCCCCGGTCACGGTCGTCTCGTCGTCCGGCACGACCATCGTGCCGATGCCCTCGTCGGTGAAGATCTCCAGCAGGAGCGAGTGCGGCACCCGCCCGTCCAGGACGCGGGCGGTGCCCACGCCGGAGCGGACGGCGCGCAGGCAGCCCTCCATCTTGGGCAGCATGCCGCTGGCCAGGCCGGGCAGCAGCGCCTCCAGTTCGCCCGCGTTCAGCTGGCTGATCACGTCGTCGGAGTCGGGCCAGTTCTTGTACAGGCCCTCGACGTCGGTCAGGATGACCAGCATCTCGGCGCCCAGGGACACCGCGAGGGCGGCGGCGGCGGTGTCGGCGTTGATGTTGTAGACGTGGCCGTCGGCGCCCCGGGCGATCGAGGAGATCACCGGGATCCGGCCGTCGCCGATCAGCGCCTTCACGGCGCCGGCCTCGATGTTGACGATGTCGCCGACCAGGCCGATGTCCACCTGCTCGCCGTCGACCACCGCGTAGCGCTTGACGGCGGTCATGGTGTGGGCGTCCTCGCCGGTCATGCCGACCGCGAACGGGCCGTGCTCGTTGAGCAGGCCGACCAGCTCGCGCTGGACCTGACCGGCCAGCACCATCCGGACCACGTCCATGGTCTCGGGGGTGGTGACCCGCAGGCCGTTGGTGAAGGAGGACTCCAGGCCGAGCTTCTCCAGCTGGGCGCTGATCTGCGGGCCGCCGCCGTGCACGACCACCGGGTGCAGCCCGGCGTAGCGCAGGAAGACGACGTCCTGGGCGAAGGCGGCCTTGAGCTCCTCGTCGACCATGGCGTTGCCGCCGAACTTGATGACGACGGTCTTGCCGTGGAAGCGCTCCAGCCAGGGCAGCGCCTCGATCAGTGTCATGGCCTTGGGCAACGCGGTGTTGTTGCGGGCCTGTTCGCCCTTGGGTGCGATCTGCACGGTGTGTCCCCGGGTTCCGTGTTCGACTGTGCGGGATCAGGTGGAGTAGGCGCTGTTCTCGTGCACGTAGTCGGCGGTGAGGTCGTTGGTCCACACGCTGGCCGCGGCCGGGCCGGCCTTGAGGTCGGCGGTGATGACCACCTCGCGGCCCTTCATGGAGACCAGGTCGCGGTCCTCGCCGACGCTGCCGTCGCGGCAGACCCAGACACCGTTGATGGCGACGTCCAGGCGGTCGGGGTCGAAGGCGGCGGAGGTGGTGCCGATCGCGGCCAGCACCCGGCCCCAGTTGGGGTCCTCGCCGTGGATGGCGCACTTGAGGAGGTTGTTGCGGGCGATGGTGCGGGCGACGTCCACGGCCTCGTCCTCGGTGGCCGCGCCCACCACGTCGATCCGGATGTCCTTGCTCGCACCCTCGGCGTCGCCGATCAGCTGGCGGGCCAGGTCGGCGCAGACCGTCCGGACGGCCTCGTCGAACTCGGCGCCGTCCGGGGTGACGCCGCTGGCACCCGAGGCCAGCAGCAGCACGGTGTCGTTGGTGGACATGCAGCCGTCGGAGTCCGCCCGGTCGAAGGTGACCCGGGTGGCGGCGCGCAGCGAGGCGTCCAGGGCGGCGGCGTCCACGGCGGCGTCGGTGGTGAGGACGACCAGCATGGTGGCCAGGCCCGGGGCGAGCATGCCGGCGCCCTTGGCCATCCCGCCGACGGTCCAGCCGGACGGGCTGGTGACCTGGGCGGTCTTGTGGACGGTGTCGGTGGTCTTGATGGCGATCGCGGCGGCCTCGCCGCCGGTGGCGGTGAGCGCGCCGGCGGCCAGGGTGACGCCCGGCAGCAGGATGTCCATCGGCAGGCGCACACCGATCAGGCCGGTGGAGGCGACGGCGACCTCGCCGGCGTTCAGGCCGAGCTCCTCGGCCACCTTCTCGGCGGTGGCGTGGGTGTCCTGGAAGCCCAGCGGGCCGGTGCAGGCGTTGGCGCCGCCGGAGTTGAGGACGACCGCGGAGACCTGACCGCCCTTCAGCACCTGCTGGGACCAGAGCACGGGGGCGGCCTTGACCCGGTTGGAGGTGAAGACGCCGGCGGCGGCGAGCGAGGGGCCGTCGTTGACGACCAGGGCGAGGTCCGGGGTGCCGGAGGCCTTGATGCCGGCGGTCACGCCGGCGGCGCGGAAGCCCTTGGCCGCCGTGACTCCCACGTCGGCGGCCGCGTTGGTCGGGTCTTCGGTCACGGTGCGACTCCGTTCAGGGGCAGGCCCAGCTCTTCGGGCAGGCCGAGGGCGATGTTCATGGACTGCACCGCGCCGCCGGCGGTGCCCTTGACCAGGTTGTCGATCGCGCTGATCGCGATGATCCGTCCGGCGGTCTCGTCCAGCGCGACCTGCACCAGCGCGGCGTTGGAGCCGTAGACGCTGCTGGTCTGCGGCCACCGCCCCTCGGGCAGCAGGCGGACGAAGGGCTCGCCGGCGAAGGCCTCCTCGTACGCGGCGCGCAGGCCCTCGGCGCTCACGCCGGGCCGGGCCTTGGCGGAGCAGGTGGCGAGGATGCCGCGGGGCATCGGGACCAGGGTCGGGGTGAAGGAGACGCTGACCGGCTCGCCCGCGAGCGGGGTGAGGTTCTGCGCCATCTCCGGGGTGTGGCGGTGGCCGCCGCCGACGCCGTACGCGCTGACGTTGCCCATCACCTCGCTGCCCAGCAGGTGGGTCCTGGCGGCCTTGCCGGCGCCGGAGGTGCCGGAGGCGGCGACGATCACGGCCTCGGGCTCGGCGAGCCCGGCGGCGTACGCGGGGAACAGCGCGAGCGAGACGGCGGTCGGGTAGCAGCCGGGGACGGCGATGCGGTTGCTGCCCTTGAGCGCGGCGCGGTGGCCGGGCAGCTCGGGCAGCCCGTACGGCCAGGTGCCGGCGTGCGCGGAGCCGTAGAACTGCTCCCAGTCGGCGGCGGCCCTGAGCCGGAAGTCGGCTCCGCAGTCGACGACCAGCGTGTTCGCGCCGAGGGCCTCGGCGACGGCGGCGGACTGGCCGTGCGGCAGCGCCAGGAACACCACGTCGTGCCCGGACAGCACCTCGGGCGTGGTCTCCTCCAGCACCCGGTCCGCCAGCGGCAGCAGGTGCGGCTGGAGCGCCCCGAGTTCGGTGCCGGCGTTGGAGGCGCCGGTGAGCGCCCCGATCTCCACCTCCGGGTGGCCGAGCAGCAGGCGCAGGACCTCACCGCCCGCGTACCCGCTCGCACCGGCGACGGCGACTCGCAATGCCATGGCGTTCCTCCTAGGTCGTGGCATGAATATACGCAGCACGGAACATTCATGCAAGGAGTTCATGCGGGGGCCACCTCTTTCACACGGGTGGCCCGGCCGCACGCGCGGGGGTCCCGGCCGTCGCGCGGGCGGCCGGGGGCGGGGGTCAGCGCTTGACGGCCCGCAGGACGACGAACTTGGGGTTGCCCGCGACCAGCTCGCAGTCGCCGAACAGACGGCGCAGCTTGACGTGGTAGCCGAGGTGGCGGTTGCCGACCACCCAGAGCTCGCCGCCCGGGCGCAGCGCGCGGCGGGAGGTGGTGAACATCCGCCACGCGGTGGCGTCGGTGGTGGCCTGGTGGGAGTGGAACGGCGGGTTGTTGAGCACCACGTCCACCGAGCCGGGTGCCAGGGTGTCGCCGGCCAGGGCGTCCGCGGCCAGGAACTCGGCCGGCGCCCCGGGGCCCAGGTTGGCACGGAAGGTGGCCTCGGCCGAGGCGACGGCCTGGTGGGACTCGTCCACGAAGACCAGCTCGGCCGAGGGGTTGGCCAGCGCGGCGGCGGTGCCCACCACGCCGTTGCCGCAGCCCAGGTCGACGATCCGGGCGCCCGGGGCGGTGGCCGGCAGGTGACCGAGGAGGAAGCGGGTGCCGATGTCCAGCTTCTCGGCGCAGAAGGTGCCCGCGTGGTTGGTCACCGTACGGCCGGAGGCGGCCCCGATGTCGTCCGGGAGCGCGTAGCTGTGCGGCCAGGGGTTGGGGCCGGGGTCGAGCGCGGGGTCCGGGGTACAGAGGATCAGCCGGGCCTTGCGGACGGCCAGCGAGGTGCGGGTCGGGCCGAGGATCCGCTCGAAGAGCCGCAGCGTGGAGGTGTGGATCTCGGTGACCATGCCGGCGCCGACGACCAGGGTGCCCGGGTGGACGGCCGGGGCGAGCCGGTGCAGCTGGTCCTCCAGCAGCGCGAGGCTCTTGGGGACGCGCACCAGCAGCACGTCGATCCGCTCGGGCGGGGTGTCCCGGGTGGTGAGCAGCCGGACGGCGTCCGGGGCGGCGCCGGACCGGGCCAGGTTGGCCGCGGTGGCCCGCTGGCCGAGGTGGGAGTCCCCGATCTGGACGGGCCGGCGGTCGGCCAGCGCGGTGGCGAGCGCGCCCCAGCGGTCGCCGACGATCACCACCGAGCGCCCGTCGAGCTCGGCCGCCCGTCCCTCGGCGCTGTCCGCCAGGCCGGCGAGGTGGCGCAGCAGGTAGTGGTCGGCGGCGTCCCAGGCGCGCAGCCGCTCGCGCGGGTCCTCCGGATACCGGGTGAGGGCGAACTCTCCCCAGGGGGTGTCGAAGGGCTCGACGGCTGGGGTGGCGGCGGGCGTGCTGAGGCGGTTCATCGTGGTCAGGCTAGCCGACCGGCCGTCCCGGGCGCGGCGACCGGCTCCGGACCCGATACTGGAGGGGCCCGCACGAAGGGACGTGAGCGATGGACTGGAAGCTCGAGGTCGTGGTCGTCCCGGTCAAGGACGTGGACCGGGCGAAGCGCTTCTACAACGAGCAGGCCGGCTTCAGGGTCGACCATGACACCCGGCTCGGCGACGACGTCCGGGTGGTCCAGCTGACGCCGCCCGGCTCGGGCTGCTCGATCGTGATCGGCACCGGGGTCACCGAGGCGCCGGCCGGTTCGATGAAGGGCCTGCAGCTGGTGGTGGACGACATCGAGCGGGCCCATGCCCAGCTGGTCGCCCGCGGGGTGGAGGTCAGCCCGGTGCAGCACTTCGAGGACGGCGTCCGGGTGGACGGGCACGGCGGTGCCTGGAACTCGTTCGTCTTCTTCAACGACCCGGAGGGCAACGGCTGGGCCATCCAGGAATCCCCGCAGCGTTGACCGGCCGGGGCGTTAGGGTCGGGGCATGGTGGAAGACGAGGGATCCGTCCGGCTGGACAGCTGGATCTGGTCGGTGCGGCTCGCCAAGACCCGGTCGGCGGCGGCTGCCGCGTGCCGGGCCGGGCACGTGAAGCTGAACGGGACGAGCGCCAAGCCGGCGCAGGCGGTGAAGGTCGGCGACGAGGTCCGGGTGCGCCAGGAGGGCTACGAGCGGGTCGTGGTGGTCCGCAAGCTGATCCGCAAGCGGGTCGGCGCGGGCGTCGCGGTCGAGTGCCTGGTGGACAACAGCCCGCCGCGGCCGCCGCGGGAGACGGTGGCGCTGGCCGCCGTCCGCGACCGCGGCGCGGGCCGGCCCACCAAGCGCGAGCGGCGCGACCTGGACCAGCTGCGCGGACGCTGACGGCCGGCCGCGAGGCTAGCCCGCGGCCCGGACCGGCAGGCTCTCGTCGAGGACCTGGGCGAGGAAGGCGTCCAGGTTCGTCCGGGTGCGGGCGATCTGTTCCTCCACGGTCAGCGACTCGTCGGGCCGGCTGACCAGCGGGGACCTCTTGATCCCGCGCAGGTAGAGCGAGCAGGCGAGGTCGGCGCACATGTAGGTGCCGACCGAGTTCCCCTCCCGCCCGGCGGCCCCGGCCCGGCGGGCGGTGAGCAGCGCGACCCCCGAGCCGGCGTGCGCGCTGATGCAGAGCGAGCAGACGTTGGTCCGGGTGAGGCTGCGGCGCACCGAGGGCACCCGCAGGGTGACGCCGATGAGGCCGCCGTCGCGCTCCGCCACCAGATAGCTGCGGTCGGGGGCGCCCTGGTCCCGCCAGCCGAGGAAGTCCAGGCTCTCCCAGGGGAGTTCGGCCAGGCTCCGGGGCAGGTGGAGCCTGCGGGCCTCGCCCTTGGAGCAGTTGACGAAGGAGCCGCGGATCTCGTTCTCGGTCAGGGGTCGCATACGACGGAAGCTAGCACCGGCCCGGCGTCCGCGTCGCGGCAATTTCCCCCGGTATGCGCCGGCCCGGTGTGCGCCGGCCGGGCCGGATCGGGGGTGACGCACCGTCAGTGGCCCGGGGTATCGTCCGGACATGCTGAACGCTGCCGATGTGAACAGGTACCTCGCCCGGCTGGGGCTCGCGCACCCCGGCCCGCCGACGGTGGCGGCGCTGCGCGCGCTGACCGCGGCGCACGTCGAGCGGGTCCCGTACGAGGCACTGGAGATCCACCTGGGGCGGCCGACCACGGTCGACCCGTACGAGTCGGTGGCCCGGGTGCTGCTCGGGCGCGGCGGGTACTGCTTCCACCTCAACGGCGCCTTCGCGACCCTGCTGGCCTCGCTGGGGTACCGGGTGACCTGGCACGTGGGCGGGGTGCACGCCGACCCCTCGCAGCCCGCGCCGGGGGCGGACGCCAACCACCTGACGCTGACGGTGGAGTGCGAGGGCGGGCACTGGCTGGTGGACGTGGGCCTCGGGGACGCGCTGCACGAGCCGCTGCCGCTGCGCGCGGGCGGCTACCGGCAGGGGCCGTTCACGCTGCGGCTGCGCCCGTCCGAGGTGGTGCCGGGCGGCTGGCGCCTGGACCACGACGAGCACGGGTCGTTCAGCGGGATGGACTTCTCGACGGCGCCGGCCGGCCCGGCGGACTTCGCGGCCAAGCACCACTTCCTGTCGACCTCGCCGGAGTCTCCGTTCGTGCGGATCCTCACGGCGCAGCGCCGGGACGCGCGGGGCGCGGACGTGCTGCGCGGCGCGGTGCTCTCCCGGGTGGAGGGCGCCGGGCCGGTCAAGGAGGTGGAGCTGACCACCGCCGAGGAGTGGTTCGGGGTGCTGGGCGGGGTGTTCGGGCTGACCCTCGCCGAGGTGCCGGCGGCCGACCGGGAGGCGTTGTGGGAGCGGGTGCGGCGCTCGCACCTGGCCTGGCGGGCGGCCCAGCCGGTGGGCTCGGAGGCCTGAGCGGGGCCGCGGCGGGACATGCGGCGGGCCGCGGCGGCCTCCCCCGGCGGCCGGGGGAGGCCCGTGAGGCACTCGCGCCTCAGCGCTTGAAGGCGATGCCCGCGTACGCGGAGACGTCGGCCCAGCCCTCGGGCAGTTCCTCGGTCGGGACGTGCCCCGGCTCGGACCGCCAGAGCGGCAGCTGCACCAGGCCGGGCCCGGCGAACTCGAAGTCGCCGAAGAACGGCTCGACGGCGGCGCGCGGGCGCAGCACCAGCGGGGCGCTGGCGTTGCGGTAGATGCGGGCGCCCTCGCTGGCGCTCTCCCGGGAGGCGAAGTCGGGGCTGCCGTGGGAGAGGATCAGCGCGCTGCCGGGCGCGAGGGCGTCGCGCAGGGTGCGGACGATCTCCTCGGCGCCGTCCTCGTCCCGGATGAAGTGCAGCACGGCGACCAGCATCAGGGCGACCGGCTGCTCCAGGTCGATGGCCGCGCGCAGGCCCGGGTGCTCCAGGATGCTCGCCGGGTCGCGCAGGTCGGCCTCGACGACGGAGGTGTGCCCGACCGGGTGGCTGGCGAGCAGGGCGCGGGCGTGGGTGGCCACGATCGGGTCGTTGTCGACGTACACCACCCGGGCGTCGGGGGCGACCCGCTGGGCGATCTCGTTGGTGGAGCCGCCGGCCGGGATGCCGGTGCCGATGTCCAGGAACTGGCGCAGGCCGCGGGAGGCGGCGTAGGCGACCGCCCGGCCGAGGAAGTCCCGGTTGGTGCGGGCCAGCAGCGGCAGGGCCGGGTAGGCGGCGATGGCGGCCTCGGCGGCCTTGCGGTCGGCCTCGAAGTTGTCCTTGCCGCCGAGGTAGTAGTCGTACATCCGGGCGGTGTGCGGGATGCCGGTGTCCAGTTCGCGCGGCGGCTGCCAGTCCTCCGCCCTCGCCCATTGCCAGTCGGTGCCGTCCCCCGTGGCCACGGCCGTTTCCTCGGTCATCCCGCCATCCCCCATTCGGTCTCAAATGCCGCGGATCGGGCCTGACTTGACCCGCCGTCGCGCGACATCCGCGTCACACGTCGCGATCGTACCGAACGCGTGGCGCGCGTAGACAGGGCCGTCGGAATTCGACGCTCCTTGACCGAACTAGATGTGTGCACGTCAAAGCATGTCCGGACCGCCCGCCACCGGTCTCCATTGGTGCGGACCAGTGCCGCCGGGCTCCCTATGCTGGCTGCCGATGACTGCCGACCGGCGCACCCTGCTGCGCACCACCGCCAAGCTGGCCGCCCTGACCGTCACCGGAGGACTGCTCGCCGCCTGCGGCGACTCCGGCAACCGCCGGGCCGACGACCCGGACCTCTCCGTCCGGGACGGCGGCCCGGGCGGCGGGGAGCCGGCCTGGCCCGGCCACGAGGGCCCGGCCTCCCCGGCACCCGCCACCCCGGCCGGGGGCACCGCCGGCGAATCGCCCTCGGGCCCGCCGGCCCCCTCCACACCCCCGAGCCCGCCCGTGCTGCCGCCGCTGCCGCCCGGCGTCCCCGCCGAGGTGGTCAACGGGCCGCGCGCCGCCAAGGCCGTGGCCCTCACCTTCCACGGCGCCGGGGACCCCGAACTCGCCACCGCCGTCCTGCGGACCGCCGAACAGCGCGGCGCCGGGCTCACCGTGCTGGCCGTCGGCAGCTGGCTCGACCAGCAGCCGCAGATGGCCCGCCGGATCCTGGACGGCGGCCACGAGCTCGGCAACCACACCCAGAACCACCGCGACCTCGGCGCACTGACACCCGAGCAGGTCCGCGCCGAGATCGCCCAGTGCGCCGAACGCCTCCAGCGCCTCACCGGCTCGATCGGCCGCTGGTTCCGCCCCTCCGCCGCCCAGTACGCCACGCCGGTGGTCCGCGAGCAGGCCCGCGCGGTCGGCTACCCGTACGTGCTGTCCTTCGACGTCGACCCGCGCGACTACGGCGACCCCAGCGCCGCCGAGCTCCGGCGCCGGGTGCTCGGATCGGTGCGCGGCGGCTCGGTGGTCGCCCTGCACCTGGGCCACCGCTGCACCGTGGACGCGCTCCCGGGCATCCTGGACGGCCTCGACCGGGCCGGGCTGCGCGCGGTCACCGCGAGCCGGCTGTTCACCTGAGCCCCGCCCCGGGGAGGGGCCGGACGTCACCCCATCGGGTCGTCCGGCCCGTACGGGCGCAGCCGCAGCGTCCGGGCGTCCGCCTCGCGGATCTCCTCGGCCCGGCGGACCAGCTCCTCCAGGTTGTCCCGCCCGGCGTGGACGAAGCGCCCGTGCAGCGCGTCGAAGCGCCCGCGCGCCGCGTCCACGGTGACCGCCACCATGTACGGGATGGAGCCCCAGGCCTTCATGTCCCGGAACATCGGCATCCCGGCGGTCATGTCGGTGGCGACCGCGCCGGGACTGATGTCCAGGACCACCACATGGTGCTCGGCGAGCGAGTCGGCCATGTTGTCGGAGAGCTGCAGCAGCGCGCCCTTGGAGGTCGCGTACGCGGTGTAGTGGCCGTCCGGGCGCAGCGCGAATCCGGAGTTGAGGTTGACCACCCGGCCGCGCCGGCGCTCGACCATGCCGGGCAGCACGCAGCGCAGCAGGTTGTACGGGCCGCGCAGGTTGGTCTCCACCACCTGCCACCACTGGCCGGGGTCGGTCTCCCACAGCGGCACCTCGGCGCGGTCGATCTGGCCCGCGTTGTTGACCAGCAGGTCGACCGGGCCGAGGTCGCGCTCGACCAGCCGGACGGCCTCGCGCACCGCGTCGGGCCGGGTCACGTCGGCGGAGACCGCCACGCCCCGGGAGCCGTGCCGCGCGCACTCCCGGAGGGTGTCGGTGAGCGCCTCGTGGGTGCGGCCGATCAGCCCGACCGCCATGCCCTCGGCGGCGAGGCCGATGGCGATCTCCCGGCCGATTCCCCGGCCGGCCCCGGTGATCAGCGCGACCTGCCCTTCCAGCGAACCCGTCGGCATGCCCTGCTCCCTTCCCCTGCGCGGTGCCCCGCATTCTGTCCGCCGACGGGCGGGCGGGCCGACGGGCACACGCGCGCCGGCCCCGGGCCCACCCGTCCGGAGCAGCGCCCCGGAGAAACCCGAGGTCGGGGAGGGGATGACCTACCGGCCGGTACGGAGTAGTAACGTCGTCGTGGCGGTACACGGGATCACGAAATCCGGTGCACCCCCTCTCAACAGCGGTTTGCTGGGACCACCTGTGCCGGGCGATCCCCAGCACCAAGGAAGGGCAACTGAGTGAGTGACATCGCGCGCGTCGGAGTGATCGGCTGCGGCCTGATGGGGTCGGGCATCGCGGAGGTCTTCGCCCGCGCCGGGCTGGACGTCCTGGTGTCGGAGGCCACCGCCGAGGCGCTGGAGTTCGGCCGTGCCCGGCTGACCAACTCCCTGGACACCGCGGTCAAGCGCGGCAAGCTGAGCCCCGAGGACCGTGACGGGGCGATGTCCCGGCTGTCCTTCACCGTCGACCTGGCCGACTTCGCCGACCGCGACCTGGTGGTCGAGGCGGTCGCCGAGCGCGAGGACATCAAGGTCCAGATCTTCCAGACCCTCGACCAGGTGGTCGAGCGCCGGGACGCCATCCTGGCCTCCAACACCTCCTCCATCCCGATCGTGAAGCTGGCCGCCGCCACCTCCCGCCCGGAGCAGGTCATCGGCCTGCACTTCTTCAACCCGGCGCCGGTGCAGAAGCTGGTCGAGGTCATCCCGACGCTCACCACCTCCGCCACCACCACCGAGCGGGTCGAGGCCTTCGCCACCCAGGTGCTCGCCAAGGAGCCGATCCGCGCCCGCGACCGGGCCGGCTTCGTGGTGAACGCCCTGCTGGTGCCGTACCTGCTCTCCGCGGTCCGGATGTTCGAGTCGGGCGTGGCCACCGCCGCCGACATCGACAAGGGCATGGAGGCCGGCTGCGCCCACCCGATGGGCCCGCTGCGCCTGTGCGACCTGATCGGCCTGGACACCATCGTCTCGATCGCCGAGTCGATGTACGAGGAGTACAAGGAGCCGCTGTACGCCGCTCCCCCGCTGCTCTCCCGGATGGTCGACGCCGGCCTGCTGGGCCGCAAGTCCGGCCGCGGCTTCTACGACTACACCGCCACCGCCTGATCCGGCGGCCGGGAACGGTGACGGGGCCCGGAAGCGGTATCCAGCTTCCGGGCCCCTGCTGTGCCACCCAATTGCTGCGCACCGGCACGTTTAAGGGTGCGGGTCAGATTCACAACGTTGCTCTGCCGTTGAAGCTACCGCGCCGTGAAGAGGCGCAGACGGGATTCGAACCCGCAACCCACGTTGTAGCGCACACCCGGTCGATCCGGCGCTCGGCGGCGAATGCTGAGACTTGAGCGAGAGTCTGAGTCTCACAGGGGATGCCTCTGCCGTGTTGGGCCACCCCGGCACGAGTGCCGGGGGGAGGACTCGAACCTCCACCCTTCCCCTGAATCAGCTTCAACCTCAGTATCAGCTTGCGCTCTTCGCGCCACCCCCGGTCTCACCCGGGGGCGATCATGGGGCTACCCGAACAGGTAGCCGAACACCGCGTCGCCGACCCTGTGGTCGGTGACCTCGGCGGAGTTGGCCTCCTCGCGGGCGAACTGCACGGCCTGCTGGAGCTTCTCCACCCGCTCCAGCAGCTCGTTCACCCGGCGGGCCGGGAGGGCGCCGGAGAACTTGACCGTGGTCCAGTACCCGATGGCGACGTCCTCGTAGTAGACCTCGACCTGGGCCGGGTGCTTCTCGGTCGCCTCGGCCTTGACGTGGTTGCGCGGCACCTTCTTGGTACGGATGGTGCGCACCGCGTCGGTCTTCCAGGCGTCGGTGGACGGGTCGTGGTTCCACGACTCGGCGGCGTCCAGCACCGGGAGCTTGCGCACGAAGGTCCGCAGGTCGGTGAGCTGCTTCTCCAGGAAGAGCAGGTAGGTCACCGGGGCGTCGGCCACCAGCGTCCGCCCGTCGACCACCACGTCGGCCCGGGCCTCGGTGTTGGCCCAGTCCTTGGTCGCGGTGACGTCGAACAGCCGGGTCAGCGTGGCCGCGGTGGCCCGCAGCACGTCCTCGGTCTTCACCTGCACCCGGGTGGACTCCGGGGGCAGCTGCTCGCCCTCCTCGTCCTTGGGCTGGTACGTCCGGGAGATGCCGGCCAGCAGCGCGGGCTTCTGCAGGTCCTGGTGGGACTGCGTGAGCTCCTGGAAGGACTTCGACTTGACGCCCTTTTCGACGGCGATGATCTGGTTCAGCTTTGCCACGTCGGCGAACGTACCAGCGATTCCGACGAGGTGTCACACCATTAAACGCGCGGGGGCCGGAGCGTTCCGGCCCCCGCGAAACCGCCCGGGCCCGGATCAGCCGTTGATGACGTAGGAGTCGCCGTAGACCTTCCACCGCAGCGGCGGGTTGAGGTCGAAGTTGCGCTCCTTGACGAACACCCGCTGGGCGGTGTCCACGCGGCTGGTGTCGGAGTGCGCCTCCTCGCTCTTCATGGCGACCTTGCGGGCGTCCAGGAAGGCGTTGAGGTAGGTGGCCTCGTCGCCGCCCTGGGACGGCGGCTTGGCCTTCTTGAGGGCGTTGCGGCGGATGCTGGAGAAGCTGGCCGCGTCGCCGCCGTCGCCGTGCATGACGATGGCGTCGTAGTAGGCGAACTGGCCCAGCGCGCGCAGCCCGTCGGCCTTGGCCTGCTTGACGGCCGGGTTGAAGTAGACCCGGTCGCGCTCGTCGTTCTGGGCCTGCTGGAAGACGGTGTCCTTGGCGGCGGTGGCCCAGTCGCGCTCGAAGGCGCTGCCGAGTCCGGCGTGCGAGTCGGTGCCGTTGACCTTGCGCAGCGCGGGCAGGTACTTGGCGAGGACGTTGCCGGGCTTGAGCGCGGTGTAGTGCTCGACCAGGTCGAGCATGTCGCCGGTGCCGGAACAGAAGCCGATGATGCCGGCGGTGTAGCCGCGGCCGTCCTTGATGTCCTCGATGTACTTGTACTGGGCCTTCCAGTCCAGTGAGGAGTTCTCCGCGCTGGACACCAGCTGCATGGCGATGTCCTTCTTGCGCGGGTCGTCCAGGCCGACGGCCTGGACCCGGGTCTCGGCGGCGTGACCGGCTCCGGCCACGGCCACCGTGACGGGGGCGGCGACCAACACGGCGGCGAGGGCTATCCGTACGGTGCGGTGCTTGAGGTGCATCTGGCGCTCCGTTTCCCTGGCGCGGGCATGGCGGTGCCCGCGCTCCATGAGGAGTTAGGAAAGTTTCCTAACTTGATTGAAGCGTTCACGCCCACTCCGCCGCAAGGGTTCCGCCCCATCACTCACCGAACCTCCCCCGGACCCACCCCGCGCCGCACCCACCCGACACCACACGCTCCGCCGGTACGCCGCAGGCCCCGGCCGGGCGAACCCGGCCGGGGCCTGCGTGCGCGACGACGGACCGTCAGGCCCCGCGCAGCACCGCTCCGGTGCGCGCCACGGCCTCGGCGACCGCCGCCTCACGGGCCGCGGTGGCCTCGTCGGCGGTCAGCGTGCGGTCGGCGGCGCGGAAGCGCAGCGCGTACGCCAGCGACTTCCTGCCCTCGCCCACCTGCTCGCCGGTGAAGACGTCGAACAGCCGGATGGCCTCCAGCAGTTCGCCGGCGCCGGCGCGCAGCGCGGCCTCCACGTCGGCGGCCGGCACGGCCGAGTCGACGATCAGCGCGACGTCCTGGGTGGCCACCGGGAACGCGGACACGGCCGGGCCGGAGACCCGCTCGGCGCCGTCCTCGGTCAGCAGGTCCAGGTCGATCTGCATCGCGCTGGTGCGCTCCGGCAGGCCCATCGCCTTGACGACGCGCGGGTGCAGCTCACCGGCGTGGCCGACCACGCGGTCGGTGCCGGACACCACGAACTCGGCGCAGCGGCCCGGGTGCCACGGCATCAGCTGGCCCTGGCGCACGGTCACCTCGACACCGGCGGCGCGGGCCACCGTACGGCCGGCCTCGATCGCGTCGGCCCAGCTCGCCTGGGAGCCCTTGCCCCACCAGCCGGACGGCAGCCGCTCGCCGGCCAGCGCGACCGCGACCCGGCGCGGCTGGTGCGGCAGCGCGGCGTCCAGCGCGGCCAGCTCCTCGTCGCTCGGGCGGCGCTCGACGGACGGGCGCGGGGCGACCGACAGCTCGTCCTTCGGCAGGAAGACGGTGCCCGTCTCGAAGACCGCCAGATCGGTGTTGCCGCGGCCGATGTTGCGGCGCAGCGCCCCGAGCAGGCCCGGCAGCAGCGTGGTGCGCAGCGCCGGCTCCTCGTCGTTGAGCGGGTTGACCAGCTTCACCGTGCGGCGGCGCCGGTCGTCCTTCTCCAGGCCGAGCGCGTCGAAGGCGGCCTCGCCGACGAACGGGTAGTTGTTGACCTCGACGTAGCCCGCGGCGGCCAGCGCCACGCCGACCCGGCGGTGCACCCGCTGGGACTCGGTCAGCCCCGTGCCCGGCGGCACGGTGGGCATCCGGGCGGGCACGTTGTCGTAGCCCTCCAGGCGGATGACCTCCTCCGCGAGGTCGTACGGGTCGGTGAGGTCGGGCCGCCAGGTCGGCGGGGTGACCTCCAGGACGTCGGCGCCCGCGACCGAGCAGCCGATCTCCTGCAGGCGCCGGGTGACGGTCTCGCGGCCGTACGCGGTGCCGGCGACCCGGTCGGGCAGGTCGGCGGCGATGGTGATGGTGCGCAGCGGGTGCGGGGCCGCGATGTCGGTGACCCCGGCCTCGGCGGTGCCGCCGGCGATCAGGACCAGCAGGTCGACGGCGCGCTGCGCGGCGGCGCGGGCGGCCTCCGGGTCGACGCCGCGCTCGAAGCGCTTGGACGCCTCGGAGGGCAGCTTGTGCCGCTTGGCGCCGCGGGCGATGGCGACCGGGTCGAAGTGCGCCGCCTCGATGATCACCTCGGTGGTGCCCGGGCCGGCGGCCGGGTCGAGGATCTCGGTGGAGGCGCCGCCCATGACGCCGGCCAGGCCGATCGGGCCGGAGTCGTCGCAGATCAGCAGGTCCTCGGGGGACAGCTTGCGCTGCACGCCGTCCAGCGTGGTGAGGGTCTCGCCCTCCACCGCCCGGCGGACCGCGATCGGGCCGGCCACGCGCTGCCTGTCGTAGGCGTGCAGCGGCTGGCCGACCTCCAGCATCACGTAGTTGGTGATGTCGACGGCCAGCGAGATCGGGCGGATGCCGGACTTCTGCAGGCGGCGCTGCAGCCAGATCGGCGACCTGGCCTCGGGGTTCAGGCCGACGACGGTCCGGGCCACGAAGCGGTCGCAGCCGGCCGGGTCGGCGACCTTGACCGGGTGGCCGAAGGAGTTGGCCGGGGGGACGTCCAGCAGCGCCGGGTCGGCCAGCGGCAGCCCGAACGCGGCGGCGGCCTCACGGGCCACGCCGCGCATGGACAGGCAGTAGCCGCGGTCCGGGGTGACGGCGATGTCGAGGACCTCGTCGACCAGCTGGAGCAGCTCGATCGCGTCGGTGCCGGGCTCGTGGTGCGGCTCCAGCACGATGATGCCGGCGTGGTCGTCGCCCATGCCGAGCTCGCGGGCGGAGCAGATCATGCCGGCCGAGGTGTGGCCGTAGGTCTGCCGCGCGGCGATCGGGAACGGGCCGGGCAGCACGGCGCCCGGGAGGACCACGACGACCTTGTCGCCGACCGCGAAGTTGGTCGCGCCGCAGACGATCTCCTGCGGCTCGCCGGTGCCGTTGGCGTCGCCGACGTTGACGAAGCAGTGCCGGATCGGCTTCTTGAAGCCGGTCAGCTCCTCGATGGAGAGCACCTCGCCGACCGCCAGCGGGCCCTTGAGGTCGGCGCCGATCTGCTCGACGGTCTCGACCTCGAGGCCGGCGCGGACCAGGCGCTCCGCCACCTCACGGCCGGTCACGCCGGCCGGCAGGTCGACGTACTCGCGCAGCCAGGAAAGCGGGACGCGCATCAGATCTCCATCCCGAACGGGAGGGTGAAGCGGACGTCACCCTCGACCATGTCGCGCATGTCGGCGACGTTGTGACGGTTCATCAGGATCCGCTCCAGGCCCAGGCCGAAGGCGAACCCGCTGTAGCGGTCCGGGTCGACGCCGCAGGCGACGAGCACCCGCGGGTTGACGACGCCGCAGCCGCCGAGCTCGATCCAGCCCTCCGAGGAGCAGGTCCGGCAGGGCTTGTCCGGGTTGCCCACCGACTCGCCGCGGCAGACGAAGCACTGCAGGTCGATCTCGGCGCTCGGCTCGGTGAACGGGAAGTACGAGGGGCGCCAGCGCAGCTCCAGGCCGTCGCCGATCAGCTTGGACACCAGCAGCTCGATGGTGCCCTTGAGGTCGGCGAAGGTGATGCCCTCGTCCACCGCCAGACCCTCGACCTGGCGGAAGACCGGGGTGTGGGTGGCGTCCAGCTCGTCGGTCCGGTAGACCCGGCCCGGGCAGACCACGTAGACCGGGGGCTCGCGGTCGAGCAGGGTGCGGGCCTGGACCGGGGAGGTCTGGGTGCGCAGGACCACGCCGGAGTCGGCCGAGCCGTCCGGGGCCTGCACGAAGAAGGTGTCCTGCATCGAGCGCGCCGGGTGGTCCGGGCCCAGGTTGAGCGCGTCGAAGTTCAGCCACTCCGCCTCGACCTCGGGGCCCTCGGCCACCTGGTAGCCCATCGCCACGAAGGTGTCCTCGATGCGCTCGGCCAGGGTGGTCAGCGGGTGGCGCGCGCCGCGCGGGGCGCGGCCGTACGGAAGGGTGACGTCCACCGCCTCCTCGACCAGCACGCGGGCGTCCCGCTCGGCCTCCAGCTCGGCCTGCCGCCGGGCGAGCGCCTGGTTGACGGCGCCCCGGGCCTGGCCGATCAGCTTGCCGGCCGCGGCCTTGGCGTGCGGGGGCAGGGCGCCGATCTCGCGGTTGGCGAGGGAGAGGGCGGAGCGGTCGCCGGTGTGGGCGACCTTGGCCTGCTTCAGCTCGTCCAGGCTGGTGGCGGCGGCGAAGGCCGCGACGGCCTCGTCGCGGGCCGCCTCCACCACCTCGGGCTTGAGGGCCTCGACCTCGACCGGGTCGTACGACTTGTTGGGTGCCGACATCTCTATCTTTCCCGTGCTCCTGCTCGTCCGTGCTCAGGTAAGGGTGGCTCGCCTCTGCGCCACGCCCGGCGTGGCCGGGGCACGGGCAGCCGGTCCCGTACGGGAGAGGGGTGTCCGCGGCACGGCCGCACAGGGCGTCCCACAACGCCAAAGGTCGAGTGTAGTCGCAGCGCGTAGCGCGGCTGCCGCGGTGCCCGTCCGGGGGCCGCTTCAGAGCATGAAGTCGGGCACGCCGGCGGGCAGGATAAATCGGAACCGGGCGCCGCCGCCGGGCGCGCGGTCGACGCGGATCGAGCCGCCGTGGGCCTCCACGATGCCCTTCACGATGTAGAGGCCGAGGCCCGTCCCGCCGCGCTTGGAGCCGCGCCAGAAGCGGGTGAAGACGCGCGGCATCGACTCCTCGGGGATGCCACTGCCTTCGTCGCTCACGGTGACCGCTGTGCCTTCCAGTACGCGGGGCGGGGTGCCGGGGCGCTCCCAGACGGGTGCCTCGACGATCTCCTTGGCCGGTGCCACCTCGATCGTGACAGTTCCCTCGCCGTGGCGCACGGCATTTTCCAGCAGGTTGCCGAGCACCTGGTCGATCTTGTCCGGATCGGCCCACAGCTGGGTGAGCGGCTCCCGGACCCGGATGTCGAAGCGGTCCTCGGGGGTGCCCGCCGCGACCTTGCCGTCCACGTGCCGGCGCACCGCGGCCGCCAGGTCGACCACCTGCTTGCGCACCTCCAGCCGGCCCGCGTCGATCCGGGAGATGTCCAGCAGCTCGGCGATCAGCCGGGTGACCCGGTCGGCGTCCGCGTCGACGGTCTCCAGCATCAGCCGCTTCTGCCCGTCGGTGAACCGCTCCCACTTGGCGAGCAGGGTCGCGGTGAAGCCCTTGACGCTGGTGAGCGGCGAACGCAGCTCGTGCGCCACGGTGGCGATCAGCTCGGCGTGGCTGCGCTCGGTGCGGCGGCGCGCCTCGGTGCCGCGCAGCGCGATCACCAGCCGCTCCAGCGGCCCGCACGGGCGCGCGCGCACGTAGCGCGCGGAGACCAGCACCTCCCGGCCGCCGGGCAGCAGCAGGTTGCGCTCGGGCTGCCGACTGCGGGTCGCCAGCCCGCCGTACGGGTCGGTCAGCTGCCACCAGCGGCGGCCGTCGAGGTCCTCCAGGGGGAGCACCTCCTCCAGCGGACCGCCGAGCGCGTCCTCGGGGCGGACCCCGGTCAGCTCGGCCGCGGCCCGATTGAAGCGGACCACCAGGCGCCGGGCGTCGGCGACCACCAGGCCGTCCGGCAGGTCGTCCGGGTCGATTTCTGCCCCGCTGCCGACCATGGGTGTCCTCCCCGATTACCCACCGTGTCTGTCGTCCCCGACGCAGACCCTAGCGCTTGGGGGCCTGTGCGCGACAGCCTCCGGGCGAGCGCTGCGCGCGGGCCGAGGCATAGAGGCAGACGGCGGCGGCCGTGGCCAGGTTGAGGCTCTCGGCGTGTCCGTGGATCGGCACGCGCACGACCTCGTCGGCGAGTGCGCGGGTCGCCTCCGGGAGCCCCCAGGCCTCGTTGCCGAACACCCACGCGCCCGGCGCGCCCAGGGTGCCCTCGTCCAGCTCGCGGTCCAGGTCCCGCTCCCCCGCACCGTCCGCGGCCAGCACCCGCACCCCGGCCCCGCGCAGCCCGGCCACCGCCTCCTCGACCGGCACGCCGACCGCCACCGGGAGGTGGAACAGGCTGCCGACGGAGGCCCGGACGGCCTTCGGGTTGTAGAGGTCCACCGAGGCGTCGGTGAGCACCACGGCGTCCGCGCCGGCCGCGTCGGCGGTGCGCAGCACGGTGCCGGCGTTCCCGGGGTCGCGGACGTGGGCGAGCACGGCGACCAGCTTGGGGCGGGCCTTCAGCACCTCGGCGAAGGGGGTGTCGATGAAGCGGCAGAGCGCCACGATGCCCTGCGGGGTCACCGTGTCGCAGATCCCGGCGATCACCTCGTCGGTGGCGGTGACCACCGGCAGCCGCTCGGCGCGGGCGGCGGCCACGATGTCGGCGTGCCGCTCGGCGGCCTCCGGGGTGACGTACACCTCGACCACCGCGTGCTCGCCCGACCCCGGCAGCGTGCCGAACGCCACGGCCTCCCGGACGGCCTGGGGGCCCTCGGCGAGGAAGCGTCGCTCCTTGGTCCGCTGGTTGCGCTTGGCCAGCCGGCGGGCGGCGACGACGCGGGGCGAGCGCAGGGAGGTGAGCAGGGGGGTGTCGGTGCTCTGCATGGTCTCGTCTCTGGGGCGGGGGCGCCGTGGCGCGGTGGCCGGTGGTGCGGACGGGCGGGGCCGGTGGCCGGGTGCGCCGAACTGCCGGGCTTCCGGGCTGCCGTACAGGGGGTACCGGCAGCCGGGGTGGGGTGCCCGCGGCCGGGCCGCCGGGCGGTGTGCCGGCGGCCGGCGGTACCGGTGGGTGCCGGCGCGGGCACCCGGCGTACGGGGCGGGGAAGCACGCGGACCCGCAGGCGGGGAGCCTGCGGGTCCGGTCAGCTCAGCCGATCCTGGGAGTGGATCAGGCGGCGTCGGCGGCCTTCGGGGCGTTGACGTCGGTCGGCAGCGCCTTCCGGGCGACCTCGACGAGCGAGGCGAACGCGCCCGGGTCGTTGACCGCGAGGTCGGCCAGCATCTTGCGGTCGATCTCGACGCTGGCGGCCTTCAGGCCCTGCACGAAGCGGTTGTAGGTGATGCCGTTGGCACGGGCCGCAGCGTTGATGCGCTGGATCCACAGCTGACGGAAGTCGCCCTTGCGCTTCTTGCGGTCGTTGAAGTTGTAGACCAGCGAGTGGGTGACCTGCTCCTTGGCCTTGCGGTACAGGCGCGAGCGCTGGCCGCGGTAGCCGCTGGCGCGCTCCAGGATGACCCGGCGCTTCTTGTGGGCGTTGACTGCCCGCTTGACGCGTGCCACTTGATTACTCCTTGGGTTGGACCACGGACTACTTCACGTGGTCCGTCATTCGAATGGGTCGGGAAGGATCAGCTGGCCCGCCGGACGGTGCCGACGGGAGGGCGATCACTTGCCGAGAAGCTTCTTGATCTTCTTGGCGTCGGCGGGGGCCATCTCGATGGTGCCGGCCAGCTTGCGGGTCAGCGTCGAGGGCTTGTGCTCCAGGAGGTGGCGACGGCCGGCGCGCTCGCGCAGCACCTTGCCAGAGCCACTGATCTTGAAGCGCTTGCTGGCGCCACTGTGCGTCTTCTGCTTCGGCATTTCGCCGTATCTCCTCGTCGGTCCGTGCACGCCCGCGCGGCCTGCGCCGCGCGGGCGTGCACTGGATGGATCTGCGGTGGCCGGGCGGGGCGCCCCGTCACCTCTGGTGGCCGGTCTCCCGGAGCTCCTGGGCCTCGGGGGCTCAGGCGTCCTGGGAGGCCTCGGCCGGCTGCTCGACCTCGGCGGGAGTCTCCTCGGCCTCGGTGGCCTCGTCGACCTCGGGGGCCTCGTCGACCTCGGGGGCCTCGTCGATCACGTCGACCTCGTCGGCCTCGTCCGCGGCGGCGTCGGTGCCGGGGGTGCGGCCCTGACGCTCGGCCTTGCGGGCGTCCGCAAGGGCGCGGGCCTCGGCCATCGCCTCGGTCTTCTTCTTGTGCGGGCCCAGAACCATGATCATGTTCCGGCCGTCCTGCTTGGCCGAGGACTCGACGAAGCCCAGGTCCTGGACGTCGTTGGCGAGCCGCTGGAGCAGTCGGAAGCCCAGCTCGGGGCGGGACTGCTCACGACCGCGGAACATGATCGTGATCTTGACCTTGTCGCCCTGCTTGAGGAACCGGACGACGTGACCCTTCTTGGTGTCATAGTCGTGCGGGTCGATCTTCGGCCGGAGCTTCATCTCCTTGATGACCGTGTGCGCCTGGTTCTTGCGCGCCTCACGGGCCTTCATGGCCGACTCGTACTTGAACTTGCCGTAGTCCATGAGCTTGCACACCGGCGGCCGGGCGGTCGCCGCGACCTCGACCAGGTCGAGGTCGTACTCCTGCGCGAGCTCCAGCGCCTTGGCAAGCGGCACGATGCCGACCTGCTCGCCGCTGGGACCGACGAGTCGCACCTCGGGGACGCGAATCCGGTCGTTGATGCGGGGCTCGGTGCTGATGGGGCCTCCTCGGTTGCACCTTCTGCGATGCGGCCGTCGGACGGCGGTCGCACGTAGTGGACTCGACCACTGGGCGGGGCTTCATTCGTGCTGCGCTGCCTGACTCGCTGGTCCGCACTGCACGCACCGCGACACGAAAAAAGCCCCGCTCGGTACAAGCGGGGCTCCACACAACCGGGGGCGGCGCCCGGTGAGGGGCGCTGCGGCGATCCGACGCCCTTCGGCGTCCGTCGCGGACCGGACCCGTCGACCGCGAGGCCGATCAGGTGGGAGACTTTCGCGGTTGCCCTCTCGGGCCTCCTGGGTGGAGCCTCCACTTGCTGGCCGGGCACCCTCTCGGGTTCCTGGCCGGTCAGTCTCGAAGCATACAGCGTTTCGCCCCCCGGTGGTATTCCGCCTCCCGCCGCGCGCCCCCGGCACCCTTGTACGCTCCCTTGTGTACGTACACCGGCACGACGGAGTGAGTCCCCCTTGAGCAGCGAGCCCACCGAGAACCCCGCCACCACCCCGGCCGCCGAGGGCGAGGAGGCGATCGGGTTCGACGACCTCACCCGCGACATCGCCGAGGTCCCGGCCGTCGAGGTGATCACCACCGTCGCGGTGCACCTGATGAGCGCCGCCGCCGTCAAGTGCGGCCTCGCCGAGGGCGGCGAGGCCGACAAGGACCTCGACGAGGCCCGCAAGCTGATCACCGCGCTGGCCGGGCTGGTCACCGCCGGCGCGCCGGAGATCAGCAACTTCCACGCCGCCCCGCTGCGCGACGGCCTGCGCTCGCTGCAGCTGGCCTTCCGCGAGGCCTCCCTGGTGCCGGACACCCCGGGCGCCGGTCCCGGCGAGAAGTTCACCGGGCCGGTCTACTCCTGAGCCGCTCGGATCCTGAGCCGCTCGGAGTCGCGGACATGACGGTGCCCTCCCCGGTCCGGCCGGGGAGGGCACCGTCATGTCGGGCGTCGGGCGCGCGACGTCAGCGGGTACAGGGATCAGCGCACGTACGGATCAGCGGGTGTACAGGGGCTCGCCGGGCAGCCGGGCGTCCGGCGGCAGCACCGCCAGGTTCAGCCCCCGGTCCAGGCGCACCCGCAGCACCGGATCGGCCACCAGGGCCTGCCCGATCCGCCGCACCGCCTCCTGGACGTCCTCCTGGCTCAGGCCCGGCTCCAGCACCACCGCGAGCAGCCCGTCGGCGTCCTCGTACGGCGCTAGCAGCCCGGCGACCACCTTCGGCTCGCCGGCCAGCAGCCCCCGCACCGCCTCCCGGACCTGCGGGTCGGCCGCCGGCGCCAGGTAGGGCCGGTTCTCGGCGAGGGCCCGCAGCCGGGCGCCGCTCAGCTGGAAGGCGACCGGACCCGCCGGGTCGACGAGCAGGGTGTCCGCGCGCTCGGAGACGGCGACCATGGCGGCCTGCGGCGCGGCGACCGGCGCCGGGCGGGCGTCGGCCCGCCAGCGGGCCAGGGTCTCCAGCGAGGTGAAGGCGGGCAGTGCGCGACGGCCGTCGGCCGCCTCGATCACCGGCACCGCCATGTCGCTGGTCTTCTCGTGCCGCAGCCCGTTCTCGTCGGTCTCCACCTCGCCGAGGACGGCGACGATCGGCACCATCAGCCGGGACGGGGTCAGCGCCGCCAGGACGTCGGGCTCGGCCGTGCGGTCCTGCGACCAGCGGGCCAGCGCCTCGGCCAGCGCGGGGTCGGCGGCGCCGTCGTCACCGGCGAATCCTGGGTCGGGGATGTTCTTACGCTCCACCCGGCCGACCCTATGCCACCTCACACCGGCGCCGACCCGTGGCCGCGCCCGCACGCGCCCCCGCCTTCGCCGTCGACCGTCACCGCCCGGCCGGGGTCTCCACCCACACACCTCTACCCACCGGTAGTGCCGGTGTGGCAGGGTGCGGCCATGGCCACCCCCGTACTCGCCGCGCAGCAGCCCGCCGCCTCCCCCCGCGCCGACCGGGCACGGTACGACCGGGCCACCGCCCATCTGGACGGGCCGGTGGCGATCGTCGACCTGGACGCGTTCGACGCCAACGCCGCCGACCTGGTCCGCCGGGCGGGCGGGAAGCCGGTCCGGGTGGCCAGCAAGTCGCTGCGCTGCCGGGCCCTGATCGAGCGGGCGCTGGCGACCGACGGCTTCCGCGGGGTGATGGGCTTCACCCTGGACGAATCGCTCTGGCTGGCCCGCCACGGCGTCGAGGACGTCCTGCTGGCCTACCCCTCCACCGACCGCGCGGGCTACGCCGAGCTGACCGCCGACCCGGCGCTGGCCGCCGCCGTGACCGTCGTCCTGGACGACCCGGCGCAGCTCGACCTGATCGACGCCGCCCGCGCCGGCAGCGCCGAGGTGCGGGTCTGCCTGGAGCTGGACACCGCGCTGCACCTGCTGGGCGGGCGGATCCGGGTCGGCGCCCGGCGCTCGCCGCTGCACCACCCCGAGGCCCTGGCCGCCTTCGCCGAACTGGTCCAGCACCGGCGGGGTTTCCGGGTGGTCGGGCTGATGGCGTACGAGGGGCACGTCGCCGGCGTCGGCGACCGGGTGCCGGGACGGCCGGTGCGCTCGGCGCTGATCCGGGCGATGCAGGCGCGGGCCCGGGCCGAGCTGGCCGAGCGCCGGGCGGACGCGGTGCGACGGCTGCGGCGGGTGGCGGACCTGGAGTTCGTCAACGGCGGTGGGACGGGCAGCGTGGAGTCGACCGTCGCCGAGGCGGCGGTGACCGAGGTGGCGGCCGGCTCGGGGCTGTACCAGCCGCGGCTGTTCGACAACTACCGCGCGTTCCGGGGCCGTCCGGCCGCGCTGTTCGGCCAGCCGGTGGTGCGCCGGCCCGGCGTCGGGGTGGTGACGGTGCTGGGCGGCGGCTACCCCGCCTCCGGCGCGGCCGGGCCCGACCGCTCGCCGGTGCCGCACCTGCCGGCCGGCCTGCGCTACGACCCCGCGGAGGGCGCCGGCGAGGTGCAGACCCCGCTGCTCGGCTCCGCCGCGGACGACCTGCTGATCGGCGACCGGGTGTGGTTCCGTCACGCCAAGGCGGGCGAACTGTGCGAGCGCTTCGCCGAACTCCACCTGGTCCAGGGCGACTCGGTGGTGCGCAGCGTACCGACCTACCGGGGGGAGGGCCGCGCGTTCCTCTGAGAACGGCCGGTCCGGGGGGCGCTGCTTAGCCCCGCCTTAAGAGGGCCCGATGGGAAGCTCAAACCAGGCTTCCCGTCGGGCTTTTGTGCTGTTCTGCCGGATACGGTCCGTCAGAAAACGTGTGACACGGGGCTATTGCCAGTTGGTCTAGTCCAATCATACGCTCCAGCCAGGGGGACCGCGTGCCGGGTCGGCGGGCCTCCCGGGGACAGGCGTGTCCCCCTCCCCCACACCAGCGGCCCGGATTCAAGGAGTCCCACCTCATGTCCATCAAGCGCAGCGCAGTATCCGCGGGCGTCATCGGTGCGGCCTTTCTCGCCGTCGCCGCCTCCACCGCCGGCACCGCGGCCGCCCACGGCACCATGACCGGCCCGGTCAGCCGCGTCGCGGCCTGCTACGCCGAGGGCCCCGAGAACCCCAAGTCCCAGGTCTGCAAGGACCTCGTCGCGATGAGCGGCACCCAGCCGCTGTACGACTGGAACGAGGTCAACCTCGCCAACGCGGCCGGCAACCACCAGGCGCTGATCCCGGACGGCAAGCTCTGCTCGGCCGGCCGCGACAAGTACAAGGCGCTCGACCTGCCGCGCCTCGACTGGCCGGCCACCTCGGTCCAGGCGGGTGCGATCAACTTCAAGTTCCGCACCACCGCCCCGCACGTGGGCACCCAGGTCACCTACATCACCAAGGCCGGCTACGACCCCACCAAGCCGCTGAAGTGGTCCGACCTCGACTCGACCCCGGTCGCCAACGTGCCGGTCACCCGCACCGCCACCGAGGGCTACTACAACTACACCGGCACGCTCCCGCAGCGCACCGGCCGCCACATCCTCTACACCATCTGGCAGCGCACCGACAGCCCCGAGGCGTTCTACAGCTGCTCGGACGTGGACTTCGGCCAGACCGCCCAGGCCGTCACCGGCCTGACCGCCCTGTCGGCCCCGGCCGCGCCGAGCGAGGCGCAGATCGCTTCGGACGCCTCCAAGTCCACCGTCTCCCACGACGGCCACGGCGGCGACCCCAACTCCCCGGCCGGCGCGGTCGCCCCGCTCGCGACCGCCTCCGTCGGTACGTCGGCCACCGGCCCGATGCTGCTGAGCGGCGCCGCCGCGATCAGCGTCGGCTGGGTCGCCATGGTGCTCCGGCGCCGTCGCATCGAGGCTGTTCGACGCGACGCCTGACCGCCGGGAGGCCGGAGCCGGACCGTCCAGCGACCCCCGTACGGTCCGGCCCCGGCTGTGCGTCCGGTGAACGGGAGCACCCGACGAGCGGCGCGCCCGACGAGCGGCGCACGCGATGAGCGGTGCCACCCGATGACAGCGTGACGGCGGCCCACCCGGACTCCGGGTGGGCCGCCGTGGTGAGCGGACCGGTCAGGTCGTGCCGGGTCCGTCACCACCGCCGGTACCACCGGGGACACCCCCGCCGGGGACGCCCGGGACGCGGCCCTTGTAGTCGGTGACGCCCTTGACGATGGTGTCCATCACGGACACGTCGGGCGCCTTGGCGGCGATGTCGAAGCCCAGGTGCAGCGAGACCAGCGACCCGCCCGCGGCGGACGGGAAGACCACGGTCTGGACGTAGCCGTCGTTGCCCTTGGCCGCGTCGACCTTCCAGCGGACCAGCCAGCCGTCACGGCCGCCGACCTTCACCGCCTCGGACTTCAGCTCCTCGTGCGAGTTGATCTCGCTGTACGCCTCCTTGGCCGCCTTCTCGATGTCGGCCTTCGCCGCCGCCTGCACATCGGTGCCGGCGCCGGCTATCCGGCCGGTGTTGGCGCCGCCGAGCGAGCACGTGCCGCCGCCCTCGCAGGTGTACGAGCCGATGGCGAGCTGCGCGAAGCCGTTCTGGGTGGTGCCGCCCTTCCAGCCGGCGGGGACCGGGAGGGTGATCCGGTTCACCAGGTCCGCGGCGGTCCGGCGGCCGGTGGCCGTACCGTCCTCGGAGCCGCCGTCGCCGCCCTTGCCGTCGCCGTTGTTCTTGCCGTCGCCCTGCTTGCGGTTGGGGCCGTCCGTGTCCGGCAGGCCGCCGCCCGGCCCGCCCTCGCCGTACCACGGCGGCGCCTGGCGGGCGTTGCGGTGGGCGGTGGGCCGGGACTCGTCGTGGCCGTCCATGACCAGGAAGGTGACACCGGAGCCGACACCGAGCCCGAGCACCGCGGCCACGGCGGCCGCGATGACCACCTTGGACGGCCGGCGACGGCGCTCGGGCGGCTGCGGCGCGGCCGCGCCGTACGCGGTGCCGAACGGCGGCGGCTCGGGGAACCGCACGGTGGGGCCGCTGCCCAGCACCTCGCCCTCGATCACCCGGGGGCCATTGACCTCCGTCGGGGCCTCGGTGGGGGCCTCCGTCGGGGCCTCGGCGGAGGCGCCCGTCGGCGCCCCCGCCGCCGACGGCGTCCCGTCGGCGGCAGCCGGCTCCGCGGCGGCCGGCTTCGGGGCGTCCGAGGGCGCGGGCCGGGTGTCGGCGGTCCAGCCCTTGCCGTCCCACCAGCGCTGCGGTCGGGGGTCGCCGGTGGTGTCCTTCGGGTCCGGGTACCACCCGGCGGGAATCTGCTGCTCGCTCACGCCAGAGAATCTAAACGGCCCCGGTTAAACGCGATATCAGCGTGACGGCCCATTCCCGGGCTTTTCGATGAGATTACGGTGAGAACCGCGCGCGCCGCCCCGCCCCGGTCACAACGGGGTCACATAGGCCCCGGAGATCCCGCCGTCCACCAGGAACTCGCTCGCCGTGATGAACGAGGAGTCGTCGCTCGCGAGGAAGGCCACCGCCGCCGCGATCTCCTCGGCCCGGGCGAACCGCCCCAGCGGGATGTGCACCAGCCGGCGGGCCGCCCGCTCCGGGTCCGCGGCGAACAGCTCCCGCAACAGCGGGGTGTCCACCGGCCCGGGCGAGAGCGCGTTGACCCGGATGCCCTCCCGGGCGAACTGCACCCCCAGCTCCCGGGACATCGCCAGCACCCCGCCCTTGGAGGCGGTGTACGAGATCTGCGAGGTGGCCGCGCCCATCCGCGCCACGAAGCTCGCGGTGTTGATGATCGAGCCGCGCCCGTGCCGCCGCATGTACGGCAGCGCCGCCTTGCAGCACAGGTACACCGAGGTCAGGTTGACCTCCTGCACCCTGCGCCAGGCGTCCAGCCCGGTGGTCAGGATCGAGTCGTCGTCCGGCGGCGAGATGCCCGCGTTGTTGAACGCCACGTCCACGCTGCCGCAGGTCTCGTACGCCTCGTCGAACAGCGCCTCGACCATGTACGGGTCGGTGACGTCGGTGTGCACGAAGAGCCCGCCGACCTCCTGCGCGGCGGCCTTGCCGGTGGTCTCGTCGAGGTCGGCGCAGACCACCTTGGCGCCCTCGGCGGCGAGCCGCCGGGCGGCGGCCAGGCCGATGCCGCTGCCCGCGCCGGTGACCACCGCCGTCCGCCCGACCAGCCGCCGGCAGACCGGCGCCCCGTCGTCCCGGCCGGCCTTCCCGTGCCGGCCCGCCTTGCCGTGCCCGTCGGACCTGCCGTGCTCGTCGGAGCCGCCGTGCCGCTCGGCCTTCCCGGACTTCTCGGGCCTGGGTGTCTTCCCCGTCATGGCCGGGCTCCTACTCCTCGCTGTGGATGAAGACGTTCTTGGTCTCGGTGAAGTGCGCCAGCGCGTCCGGCCCCAGCTCCCGGCCCACGCCGGACTCGCCGAAGCCCCCGAAGGGCGTCCAGTACCGCACCGAGGAGTGCGAGTTGACCGACAGGTTGCCCGCCGCGACCCCCCGGGCCAGCCGCAGCGCCCGGCCCAGGTCGCGGGTCCAGATCGAGCCGGAGAGGCCGTAGCGGGTGGCGTTGGCGAGGCGCAGCGCGTCGGCCTCGTCCTCGAAGGGCAGCACCACCGCGACCGGCCCGAAGATCTCCTCGGTGACCGCCGGCACCCCGGGGTCGGTGGGCGCGAGGACGGTCGGCGGGTACCAGAAGCCGGTCCCGTCCGGCACCTCGCCGCGGGCCAGCACCGGCAGGTCCGGGGTGACGTACGAGGCGACCCGGCGCACCTGGGCGGCGGAGATCAGCGGGCCGAGCTGGGTGTCGGAGTCGGCCGGGTCGCCGGTGCGCACGGCCTCGACGGCGGGCAGCAGCAGGGCGAGGAAGTCGTCGTACGCCTCGCGCTGGACCAGGATGCGGCTGCGGGCGCAGCAGTCCTGGCCGCTGTTGTCGAGGAAGGACATCGGGTCGGCGGCGCGGGCGAGGTCGGCGTCGGCGAAGACGATGTTGGGGCTCTTGCCGCCGAGTTCCAGGGTGACCCGCTTGGCCCGGGCCGCGCAGCGGGCGGCGACCTCCTTGCCGACGGCGGTCGACCCGGTGAAGACGATCTTGCGGACGGCCGGGTGGTCGACCAGGGCGCGGCCGGTGACCGGGCCCGCGCCGGGCAGCACCTGGAACAGCCCCTCCGGCAGACCGGCGGCGAGCGCGAGCTCGGCCAGCCGCAGGGCGGTCAGCGGGGTGGCCTCGGCGGGCTTGAGCAGCACGGCGTTGCCGGCGGCGAGCGCGGGCGCGAAGCCCCAGGCGGCGATCGGCATCGGGAAGTTCCACGGGGCGATCACCCCGACCACGCCGATCGGCTCGTGGAAGGTGACGTCCAGGCCGCCGGCCACCGGGATCTGCCGGCCGGTCAGTCGCTCCACCCCGCCGGCGGCGTACTCCAGCAGGTCACGGACGTTGTCGGCCTCCCAGAGGGCGTTGCCCCGGGTGTGGCCGGCCTCGGCGACCTCCAGCGCGGCGAGCTCGATCCGGTGCGCGTCGACCTGGTCGGCGAAGCGGCGCAGCAGCCGGGCCCGCTCGCCGGGGGCCAGGGCGGCCCAGCCCTGCTGGGCCTTGAGGGCGCGCTGCGCGGCGGCGTCGACCCGGTCGGGGGTGGTGTCGGGGACGGTGGCGAGGAGCTCACCGGTGGCGGGGTTGCGGACCTCGCTGCCGGCGGGCCCGGTCGGTTCGGCGGGCACGGGCGGTTCGGTCGGTTCGGTCGGTTCGGTCGGTTCGGTCATCTGGATCTCATCCGCTCACATCCGTTCGAAGGAGCGGTAGCGCTCCCAGTCGGTGACGGCGTTGTCGAAGGCGGCCAGCTCGACGCGGGCCGTGGTGAGGTAGTGCTCGACGACGTCCGGGCCGAAGGCGGCGCGGGCGAGCTCGCTCTGCGCCCACAGGTCGGCGGCCTCGCGCAGCGAGCCGGGCACCCGGGCGTAGTCGTCGACGGCGTAGGCGTTGCCGAGGCAGGGCGCGGGCAGTTCGAGCTTCTGCTGCAGACCGTGGAGTCCGGCGGCGAGCATCCCGGCCACCGCGAGGTACGGGTTGACGTCGCCGCCGGGCACCCGGTTCTCCATCCGCAGGCCGGGGCCGTGGCCGACCACCCGGTAGGCGCAGGTGCGGTTGTCCCGGCCCCAGGCGACCGCGGTCGGGGCGAAGGAGCCGGGGCGGTAGCGCTTGTAGGAGTTGATGTTGGGGGCGTAGAGCAGGCTGAACTCGCGCAGCGCGGTGAGCTGGCCGGCCAGGAAGTGGCGCATGGTGTCGGTCATCCGGCCGTCGCGGTCGGCGAAGGCGGGGGCGCCGACCGCGTCGCGCAGCGAGAGGTGGATGTGGCAGCTGTTGCCCTCGCGCTCGTCGTACTTGGCCATGAAGGTGAGCGCGCAGCCCTGCTGGGCGGCGATCTCCTTGGCGCCGGTCTTGTAGACGCTGTGCTGGTCGCAGGTGGTGAGGGCGTCGGCGTAGCGGAAGGCGATCTCGTGCTGGCCGAGGTTGCACTCGCCCTTGGCGGACTCCACGACCAGGCCGGCGCCGGCCATCTCCAGCCGGATCCGGGACAGCAGCGGCTCGACCCGGGCGGTGCCGAGGAGGGAGTAGTCGACGTTGTACTGGTTGGCCGGGGTGAGCCCGCGGTAGCCGCCGGACCAGGCCTGCTCGTAGGTGTCGCGGAAGACCAGGAACTCCAGTTCGGTGCCGATGTCGGCGCTCAGGCCGTACTCGGCGAGGCGCTCGATCTGCCGGCGCAGCAGTTGGCGCGGGGCGGCCTCGACCGGGCGGCCGCCGTGCCGGGCGAGGTCGGCGGTGACCTGGGCGGTGCCGGGCTGCCAGGGGGTGAGCCGCAGGGTGGCGAGGTCGGGGCGCATGGCGAAGTCGCCGTAGCCGGTCTCCCAGGAGGAGAGCGCGTAGCCGTCCACGGTGTTGAGGTCGATGTCCACGGCGAGCAGGTAGTCGCAGGCCTCGGCGCCGTGCTCGGCGACCTCGTCGAGGAAGAAGCGCGCGGCGAAGCGCTTGCCCTGGAGGCGGCCCTGCATGTCGGTGAAGGCCAGGGCGACCGTGTGGACCTCGCCGGCGTCGACCAGCGTGCGCAGTTCGTCCAGGGTGAGCGGCGCGCGCGGTGGTCCGCCCGAACCGGGTCCGGCTGTCGGGGGCGCGGTCTCGGACATGGCGAAGCCCTCCTCCTCGATCACTCAGCGAGATCAAGCGGTCACAGCGAACCGTACGGCCTGCCGGTGACACACGGAAGAGGGCGGACACGCCCGGCGCGCCGGGTGGGGCGGGCGCGCATGGGGGCGCGCATGGAATCTGTGCGCCGCTCGGGGTGCGTGTGGCGCGCCGCGATCGCGGATCGGCGGGTTGCCGGGTGGGACGGGAGGAGAATGCGCGCCATGGATCGCAGGCCTTTCATCGGCGTCAGCACCTATCTGGTGGACGCGAGTTGGAGCGACTGGCGGGACCGCCGCGTGGCCCTGGTGCCCGAGCGGTACACCGCGTACGTACGGGACTCGGGCGGGATCGCGGTGCTGCTGCCACCCGATGCGCCGGAGCGCGCCCCCGAGGTGCTGGCCCGGCTGGACGCGCTCGTCATCGCGGGCGGACCGGACATCGACCCGGCCTACTACGGGCGGCCGCCGCACCCCAGGACCGAGGCGGACGCCCACGAGCGGGACGCCTGGGAGGTGGCGCTCCTGCGGGGGGCGCTCGCCGCCGGCATGCCGCTGCTCGGCATCTGCCGGGGCATGCAGGTGCTGAACGTGGTGTGCGGCGGCACGCTCGTCCAGCACCTGCCCGACGTGGTCGACCCCGACGTGCACACCGGCTCCCCCGGCCGGTACGGCGAGCACACCGTCCGCCCGGTGCCGGGCACGCTGCTCGGCGGGTTGCTGCCGGAGAGCGAGCTGACCGTGCCGACCTTCCACCACCAGGCGGTGGACCGGCTCGGCGACGGGCTGCGGATCGGCGCGTACGCGCCCGACGGCACGGTGGAGGCCGTCGAGGGACCCGGCTTCACCCTCGGCGTGCAGTGGCACCCGGAGCAGGGCGAGGACCTGCGGGTGATGCAGGCCCTGGTCCGGGCCGCGACGGCCGCCCGGACGGTCCCGCTGGAGGTGGTGGAGGCGGGCTTCCTCGCCTGAGCCCGGACACCCCGACGCCCCGGGCCCGACGCCTACGCCTCCGGCCCCGCATCCGGCACGGCCCCGGCGGTGAGCACCCGCCGGGGCCGTCACGCTCCCGGTCCCGGGGCCGTCTCGGTCTCAGGCCGGCGGCAGCCCCGCCAGCACCGCGGCCACCCCGGCCCCGCCCGCCAGCAGCAGCGCCGCGACCACGCCCCGGCGCGCCGCGAGCAGCCAGAGCAGGGCGCCGGCCAGCACCGCCCACTGCCAGCCGTACGACAGCGAGGCGGCCAGCGGCAGGGCGGAGCCCGCGATCGCCCCGGTCACGGCCGGGCCGGCGCCGGTCAGGAAGTCCTGGACCCGCCGGTCGGCGCGGAGCCGGTCGAAGTGCGCGCCGCCGAGGATCACGAACAGGAAGGACGGCGCGAAGGCCACCAGCGCGGCCAGCAGCCCGCCGACGGTCCCGGCGGCCGCGTACCCGACGGCGGAGACGGTGTGCACCACCGGCCCCGGAGTGACCTGACCCAGGGCGACGGCGTTGAGGAACTGTCCGTCCGTCATCCAGTGGTAGCGGTGCACCGCGTCGTCCCGCATCAGCGGGATGATCACGAAGCCGCCCCCGTACGAGAGCGCGCCCACCTTGAACGCCACCCAGGAGACCGCCCCCAGCCCGCCGAGGGCCGGCAGCGCGGCGAGCCCGACGACCGGCGGCAGTCCGGCCCCGCGCCGGCCGTCCCCACGTCGCCCGTCCCCACGCCGGCCGTCCCGCGGGGCCCGGACGGCGACCTCGGTGAGGCCGGTCGCGATCAGCACCAGGACCAGCCAGGGGCCGGTGAGGACGGCGGCCACCGCGCCCGCGAGCGCGTACCCGGCCCAGCGCAGCCGTCCGGCGCGGCCCTCCCCGGCCCGCCGGAGGCTGCCCGGGACCAGCGCGGAGGCGGCCTGCACGGCCACCGCCGGGACCGCCGCGCCGGCGCCGGCCGCGGCGCCGAGCACCCACGGCGGCGGGTCGCCGGCCAGGAACAGCGCGGACAGCGCGAGGATCAGCGCCAGCCCGGGCGCGATGAAGCAGAACCCGCCGAGCAGGGCGCCGGGGGTGCCGCGCAGCCGCCAGGCGGTGAACACGGCGAGCTGGGTGGAGGCCGGACCGGGCAGCAGGTTGGTCGCCGCGATGCCGTCCTCGAACTCGCCCTCGCTCATCCAGCCGCGCCGCTCCACGCAGAGCCGGCGCAGCAGCAGGATGTGCGCGGGCGGTCCGCCGAAGCCGGTGATCCCGATCCGCCCCCACTCCTTGGCGATGGTGCCCAGCCCGACCCGCTCCACGATGCCTTCTCCCCTGCTCGACGCGAGGCGCGACCCTACCGGAGGACCATGACGCGTCGGCAACGACAACGGTCACCAGTGCAGCCTTTGGATCTTCGTTCGATCTGCGGTTCACTTCCGGTGCAGGCCTGTTGTGCCCCTTACTTCCCGCGCGTCAAGGAGAGGACTCCGATGGCCGGTCACGAGCAGCACCATGATGATCATGTCCATGACCATCAGCACGACCACGGGCACGGGCACGGCGGCCACTCCCACGGGGTCTCCGCGGACGCCGACCGCCGGTGGCTGCTCGCCGCACTGACCCTGATCACGGTGTTCATGGCCGGCGAGGTGGTGGTCGGCTTCGCCGCGCAGTCGCTGGCGCTGATCTCGGACGCCGCGCACATGCTCACCGACGCCGCCTCGATCGTCCTCGCGCTGATCGCGATGCGGCTGGCCGCCCGCCCGGCGCGCGGCGGCTACACGTACGGGCTCAAGCGGGCCGAGATCCTCTCCGCCCAGGCCAACGGCGTCACCCTGCTGGTGCTCTCGGCCTGGCTGGGCTACGAGGCGGTCACCCGGCTGCTCGATCCGCCGGAGGTGGAAGGCTCACTGGTGCTGGTCACCGCGCTGGTCGGGATCGTGGTCAACCTGGCGGCGACCTGGTGCATGTCCCGGGCCAACCGCAGCTCGCTGAACGTCGAGGGCGCCTTCCAGCACGTGCTGACCGACCTGTACGCGTTCATCGCCACCGCCGTCGCCGGCGCGATCGTGCTGACCACCGGCTTCGTCCGGGCCGACGCCATCGCCTCGCTGGTCGTGGTGGCCCTGATGCTCAAGGCCGGGACCGGCCTGGTCCGCGACTCCGGGCGGATCTTCCTGGAGGCCGCCCCGGCCGGCATCGACCCCGACGCGGTGGCCGACCGGCTGGTCGCCCAGCCGCTCGTGGAGGAGGTCCACGACCTGCACATCTGGGAGATCACCTCGGGCGAGCCGGCGCTGTCCGCGCACATCCTGGTCACCCCGGGCGGCGACTGCCACGCCGTGCGCCGCGGGCTCCAGCGGCAGCTGCGCGACGTCTACCGGATCACCCACAGCACGCTCCAGGTGGACCACGTCGGCGAGGACGAGGCGGGCGCCCTGCTGCAGATCACCGGCACCGTCCTGGAGGACGCCGAGCACTGCGCCGACTCCCACGGTCCGGTCCACCGCGCCGGGCCGCACGAACACTGAGCCCCCGGCCCTCCCGACCCTCCCGGGAGGGCCGCCACCGTCCGTCCCGTACGGCATGATCTGAGACGTGACCGCACCCGTGACCGCACCGCACCTGATGCTGCTGGACTCCGCCAGCCTGTACTTCCGGGCCTACTACGGCGTGCCGGACTCGCTGCGCTCCCCGCGGGGCGAGCCGGTGAACGCCGTCCGCGGCCTGCTGGACTTCATCGCCCGCCTGGTCCACGACCACCGCCCCGACCAGCTGGTCGCCTGCATGGACGCCGACTGGCGCCCGCAGTGGCGCGTCGACCTGGTGCCCTCGTACAAGACCCACCGGCTCGCCGAGGCCGCCGTCGACGGCGAGGAGGAGATCCCGGACACCCTCGCGCCGCAGGTACCGGTGATCGAGCAGGTGCTGGACGCCGTCGGCATCGCCCGGGTCGGCTCGCCCGGCTACGAGGCGGACGACGTCATCGGCACCCTGACCGCCCGGGCGCGCGGCCCGGTGCGGATCGTCACCGGCGACCGCGACCTGTTCCAGCTGGTCGACGACGAGCGCGGGATCGCCGTGCTCTACCCGGTCAAGGGCATGGGCAACCTCCAGGTCACCGATGACGCGGTGCTGCTGGAGAAGTACGGCGTGCGCGGCGCGCAGTACGCCGACATGGCGGCGCTGCGCGGCGACCCGAGCGACGGCCTGCCCGGGGTGAAGGGCATCGGCGAGAAGACCGCCGCCCAGCTGATCCACGAGTACGGCGACCTGGCCGGGATCCGGGCGGCCGCGCTGGACCTCGGCTCGCGCCTCACCCCGGCCCGCCGTCGCAACCTGGTGGAGGGCTCGGCCTACCTGGACGTGGCGCCGACCGTGGTCCGGGTGGCGGCCGACGCCCCGCTGCCGGAGTTCGACCCGGCGCTGCCGACCGAGCCGCTGGACCCGATGACGCTGGAGGTGCTCGCCGACCGCTGGGGCCTGGGCACCTCGCTGGAGCGCCTGCTGGCCGTGCTGGCCGGCTGAACGGCCGCCGGGGAACCGCCGGAGGGGCCCGTCCAGGTCGGACGGGCCCCTCCGGCGTTCGGCGACGCGGCGGGCGTCAGCCCACCGAGGAGTACGCGATGATCCCGCGCCGCAGCCCGTCCACCGCCTTGCGGGCGCACCTGCGCAGTTCGACGTTCTCGCCGGCGGCGTCCTGGATCTGGCCGAGCACGTCGATCAGCTGCTTGGTCCAGCGGACGAAGTCACCGGCCGGCATGTCGGCGTCGCGCAGCACCGAGTCCAGGCTGTGGCCGAGCGCCCAGCGGTACGCGGCCCAGGCGAAGCCGAGGTCCGGCTCGCGCTGGCCGACGCCCTCGGCGGTGTTGATCCGGTGCTGCTCCTCCAGGGCGTCCAGGTGGCCCCAGATCCGGACCATCTTGCCGAGCGCCTCCTTGGCACCGCCCTCGGGCACCCGCGGCGCGGTGGCGTCGTCGGACTGCCGGGCCTCGTACACCAGCGCGGAGGCGCAGGCCGCGAGCTCGGCCGCCGCCAGGCCGTCCCAGACGCCCTCGCGGATGCACTCGGAGGCCAGCAGGTCGAGCTCGCCGTAGAGCCGGCCGAGGCGCTTGCCGTCCTCGGTGACGGTGTCCCCGTGGAGGTAGCCCAGGTCGGTGAGCAGGCCGCAGACCCGGTCGAAGGTGCGGGCGATGGTGTGCGTGCGGGAGCGCATCTTGCGCTCCAGCAGCTCGGTGTCGCGGTGCAGCCGGTGGTAGCGCTCGGACCAGCGGGCGTGGTCCTCCCGCTCGTCGCAGCCGTGGCACGGGTGCTGGCGCAGCTCGGCGCGCAGCCGGGTGATCTCGCTGTCGTCGGCGGCGGCCGCGCGGCCCCGGCGGAACCGCTCGGGCTCCAGGTGGCCGGCCTTGGTACGCAGCGCGGAGGCGAGGTCCCGGCGGGACTGCGGGCTGCGCGGGTTGAACGACTTGGGGATCCGCACCCGCTCGACCGCACTGACCGGGTACGGGAAGTCGATCATGGCGAGCCGCTTGACCTGCCGCTCGGCGGTGAGCACCACCGGGCGCGGGCCGTCCTGGAAGTCGGGGTGGCGCGGGCCGCCCCGGCCGGAGCGGCTGACCGGCGGCAGACCCGGGTCCAGGACCAGGGCGAGGCCGGCGAACTTCCCGGTGGGGACGTGGATGACGTCGCCCGGCTTGAGCTGCTCGATGGCCTCGATCGCGGCGGCCCGGCGCTGGCTGCTGCCCTCGCGGGCCAGCTCGTTCTCGCGCTCCTTGAGCCCGCGGCGCAGGCCCATGTACTCCTCGAAGTCGCCGAGGTGGCAGGTCATGGACGCGCGGTAGCCGTCCAGGCCCTCCTCGTTGCGCTGGACCTGCTTGGCGATGCCGACCACCGAGCGGTCGGCCTGGAACTGCGCGAAGGAGGTCTCCAGCAGCTCGCGCGAGCGGTGCCGGCCGAACTGGGAGACCAGGTTGACCGCCATGTTGTAGGACGGCCGGAAGGAGGAGCGCAGCGGGTAGGTGCGGGTGCCGGCCAGGCCCGCCAGGGCCTCCGGGTCGAGGCCGCGCTGCCAGAGCACCACCGCGTGGCCCTCGACGTCGATGCCGCGCCGCCCGGCCCGTCCGGTGAGCTGGGTGTACTCGCCGGGGGTGATGTCGGCGTGGGTCTCGCCGTTCCACTTGACCAGCTTCTCCATGACCACCGAGCGGGCGGGCATGTTGATGCCGAGCGCCAGGGTCTCGGTCGCGAAGACGGCCTTGACCAGGCCCTTCACGAACAGCTCCTCGACGACCTCCTTGAACCGCGGCAGCATCCCGGCGTGGTGGGCGGCGATGCCGCGCTCCAGGCCGTCCAGCCACTCGAAGTAGCCGAGGACGTGCAGGTCCTCGTCGGGGATGTCGGCGCAGCGCTCCTCGACGATGGCGCGGACCTGGGCGCGCTCGGCGTCCTTGTTGAGCCTCAGCCCGGAGGAGAGGCACTGCTGGACGGCGGCCTCGCAGCCGGCCCGGCTGAAGATGAAGGTGATCGCGGGCAGCAGGCCCTCGGCGTCGAGCCGGTCGATGACGTCCACCCGGCCCGGCGTCCAGACCTTGCCGGGCCGGCCGTTGGGCATGCTCCGCCCGCGGCCGCGGCCGAAGCGGTCGCGGGGGTTGCGGTCGAGCTCGGAGCGGGCGAGCCGGACCAGCTCGGGGTTGACCGCCTTGCCGGGGTTGCGCGGGGCGTCCTTGGGGCGGCCGTCGCGGTCCGGGTTGGCGAACAGGTCGTACATCCGGTTGCCGGCCATCACGTGCTGCCAGAGCGGGACCGGGCGGTGCTCGGAGACGATGACCCTGGTGCCGCCGCGGACGGTGTCCAGCCAGTCGCCGAACTCCTCCGCGTTGGACACGGTGGCCGAGAGCGAGGCCAGCACGACCGACTCGGGGAGGTGGATGATGACCTCCTCCCAGACGGCGCCGCGGAAGCGGTCGGCGAGGTAGTGCACCTCGTCCATGACCACGTAGCCGAGGCCGTCCAGCGAGGAGGAGCCGGCGTACAGCATGTTGCGCAGCACCTCGGTGGTCATGACCACCACGGGCGCGTCGCCGTTGACGCTGTTGTCACCGGTGAGCAGGCCGACCTTGGCGGCGCCGTAGCGCTTGACCAGGTCGCCGTACTTCTGGTTGGACAGCGCCTTGATCGGCGTGGTGTAGAAGCACTTGCGCCCGCTCTGCAGGGCCAGGTGCACGGCGAACTCGCCGACGATGGTCTTGCCGGAGCCGGTGGGCGCGGCCACCAGCACGCCCTCTCCGGCCTCCAGGGCCTCGCAGGCCTTGAGCTGGAAGTCGTCCAGCGGGAAGTCGTAGAGCTGCTGGAAGCCGTACAGGGCGGTGGCCTGCTCCTTCGCCCGGCGGCGGAAGGCCGCGTAGGCCTCGGCGGGGTTGAGCTCCCGCTCGTCGTCGGACTCCCGCCGCGCGGGACGCTCGGGCACAGGGGTGTTCATCGCCGTCCGGGTGTGGTTGGTGTGATCTGGCATCTCAGCGAGAGGTTACCCGGGTGGACCGACATCGATAGCACCGTTTTTCCGGGCCACTGGATCAAATCTCTCTCAGATCCATAGTTGCAAATGTCTTCAAGCGATCGCCAAGGCGTCAACTTCGATCGTCTCCGGTCATCTCTCCTGTAACGCCGGTCCTTCTCCTTACATTCGGAGCACAGCCACCACCCATCCACTCACAGGAGGAGCACAGCGATGGCGAATCTGGAGACCGCGCTCAAGGAAGCCATGGCCATCGAGGGCGCGATCGGCGTGGCCCTGGTCGACTACGGCAGCGGGATGGCGCTCGGCACCCTCGGCGAGGGCGGCGAGCTGGACCTCAACGTGGCCGCCGCCGGCAACACCGACCTGGTCCGCGCCAAGATGCGCACCATGGAGATGCTCAACCTCCACGACAACGAGATCGAGGACATCCTGGTCAGCCTGACCAGCCAGTACCACCTGGTCCGCCCGCTCACCACCAAGACCAGCCGGGGCCTGTTCCTGTTCCTCGCGCTCAACCGCACCCGCTCCAACCTCGCCATGGCGCGGCACCAGCTCAAGCGGATCGAGGTCGGACTGGAGATCTGACCGGACCGGGTGCACAGGAAGGGGGGAGCGTCGTGCCGCAGCCGCTGTACCAGGCCAAGGCCGAGTTCTTCAGGATGCTCGGCCACCCCGTGCGGATCCGGGTGCTGGAGCTGCTTCAGGCCGGGCCCACCCCGGTCAGGGACCTGCTGGCGGACCTGGACATCGAACCGTCCAGCCTCTCCCAGCAGCTCGCCGTCCTGCGCCGCTCCGGCATCGTCACCGCCACCCGGGAGGGCTCCACCGTGGTGTACGCGCTGGCCGGCGGGGACGTCGCCGACCTGCTGCGGGCCGCCCGGCGGATCCTCACCGTGCTGCTCGCCGACCAGAACCTGCTGCTCGCCGAGCTCCGCGCGACGAGCGAGCAGCAGGGCGGGCAGCCGAGCGCGCAGGTGGCCGGGGCGGTCGAGTAGGCGGGGCGGCCGGGAGCCGGGGTGACCGATCAGCTCCGGAGCAGGTCCCGCAGCCCGTCCGCCAGCCGCCGGTACTCCTCCGGCCGGTTGTACAGCTGCGCGCTGACCCGCAGCACCCCGCCGCCCGGCCACGGCCGCACCACGATCCGGGCGGACAGCCGCTGCCACGCCCGGGCCATCACCGCGCGCGCCTGCTCGTCGCTCTCGCCGACCCCGGCCGGCAGCCGCAGCGCGCGCATCGACACCCCGGGGCTCGCCGGCAGGGGCAGCAGACCGGCCCGCTCCGCCAGCACCCGCCGGCCGTACGCGGCGAGCCGCTCGTTGTGGCGGCGCACCCGGGCCGGGCCGAGCGCCCGCAGCAGCGCCAGCCCGTCCGGGGCGGCCAGCCAGGGCGTGTAGTCGCAGGTGCCGCGCCACTCCACGTTCGCGGGGAAGCCCCGGTCGTGCTCCCACGAGAGCGCGAGCGGGCGGACCCGCGGCGCCCACCAGGGGGAGACGGCGAGCACCCCGGTGGCGCGCGGGGCGAAGGCCCACTTGTGGAGGTTGCCCAGCCAGAAGTCGGCGTGCTCGCCGACCGGCGCGGGCAGCATGCCGGGGGCGTGCGCGGCGTCGACCACCGTGGTCACGCCGCGCACGCGCAGCTCCCGCAGCAGCGGGGCGGTGGCGATCAGCCGGGCGGTCGGCGAGCTGACCAGGTCGAGCACGGCCATCGTGGTGCGCCCGTCGACCGCGGCGAGGACGGCCTCGCCCACCGCCCGCTCGTCCGGGACGTCCAGCGGGAGGTGGACGACCCGGACCTCGGCGCCGGTCTCCTCGGCGCGCCGCCGTACCGCCCGGGTGACCGCGCCGTAGCCGTGGTCGGTGACCAGGATCCGGTCGCCGGGGCCGAGCGGGACGCTCTCCAGCGCCACCGCGACGCCCTCGGTGACGTTGGTCAGCAGCGCGAGGCGTGCCGGGTCGGCGCCCAGTTCGGCGGCGACGGCGGTCCGGGCGGCCTCGACCCGGGCGGGCAGGTCCGCGAAGAAGCCGTCCGGGTCACGCTCCTGCTCGGCGCGCAGTCGCTGCTGCGCGCGCTGGACGGGTAGCGGCACGGCGCCGTACGAGCCGTGGTTGAGGTGCAGCACGCCGCGCTCCAGGGAGAACAGCCCGTCCGTGCCGGGCACGGGCGCGGGGGCCGCCTCGTGCTCGTTGATGCCGTACATCTCACTCCCGATCTGGTGTGTGACATTTCACATGGCATCCTACTGGTGGGCCGCCCGCCGCACCGCGACCATCGGGCGGTGACCATCACCGACCCCTTCCTCTCGCTGAGCGCCCGGACCGGGCGCTTCACCCACGGCTCCCCGCGCGCGCTCACCCTCGCCGCGGACGGCACCCGTCTGCTCCTGCTCCGCTCCGGCGGACCGGAGGACCCGCTCGACGCCCTCCGGCTGCTCGACCTCGCCACCGGCGAGGAGCGCCTGATCGCCGACCCCGCCGCACTCGCCCCCGGCCGCACCGGCGAGCGGCACGACCTGCCGGCCGTCGAGCGGCGGCTGCGCGAGCGGATCCGCCTCACCGCCGCCGGCATCGGCTCCTTCGCCGCCACCCCCGACTGCTCGGTGGCCGTCTTCACCCTGGACGGACGGCTGTTCCGCAGCGACACCGCCACCGCCGCGACCACCGAACTGCCCACCGCCGGGCCCGCCTTCGACCCGCGCCCGGACGCCACCGGCGAGCGGATCGCCTACGTCGCCGACGACGCGCTGTACGTCACCCCGGACACCACCCCGCTCAGCCCCGCCGACGGCGCCCGCTGGGGCGTCGCCGAGTTCGCCGCCGCCGAGGAGCTCGGCCGCTCCCGCGGCCACTGGTGGCGCCCGGACGGCGGCGCGGTCCTGGCCGCCCGGGTGGACGAATCCGCCCTGCCCCGGCTCCACTTCGCCGACCCGGCCGCGCCCCGGCGGGCCGCCGAGGACTTCGCCTACCCGCAGGCCGGCGGCCCCAACGCCGACGTCCAGCTCTGGGTCCTCGGCCTGGACGGCGGCCGGGTCCGGCTGCGCTGGGACGCCGAGGCCTTCCCCTACCTCTGCGACGCCCGCTGGGACGGCGACGGCGAGGTCCTGCTGACCGTCGCCGACCGGCTGCAGCAGCACGTGCTGCTGCTCAGCGCCGACCCGGCCACCGGCGAGAGCGTCGAACTCTCCTGCACCACCGACGAGTTCTGGGTGGACGTGCTGCCCGGCACGCCCGACCGGCTGGCCGGCGGCCGGCTGCTCACCGTGCACGACACCCCCGAGGCGCGCGGGCTCGCGCTGGACGGCAAGGTGCTGGACACCACCGGGCTGCAGATCCGCCGCGTGGTCGGCGAGTTCGACGGCCGGCTGCTCGCCGAGACCGGCGAGGGCGACCCGGCCGACCAGCACCTCCACCTGATCGACCCGGACGGCGGCGCCCCCGAGCGTCTCAGCGAGGGCCCCGGCGTGCACGGCGCCCAGGTCTGCGGCGCCACCCTGGTGCTCACCTCGGCCCACCCCGGGGGCATCACCCGCCGGGTGCGCCACGACGGCCGGGAGACCGGACTCCGCGACCTGGCCGCCGCGTTCCCCTACACGGTCACCCCGCGGCTGGCCCGGGTCACCGGACTCGGCCTGCCCACCGCCGTGGTGTACCCGCGCGACCACGTCGCCGGCCGGCGGCTCCCGGTGCTGCTGGACGTCTACGGCGGGCCCGGATTCCAGGCCGTGGCGAACGAGCCGCGCCGCTGGCAGCTGCGCCAGTGGTGGGCCGACCAGGGCTTCGCCGTGGTCACCACCGACAACCGGGGCACCCCCTTCGTCTCCCCCGACTTCACCCGGGCGATCTTCCGCCGCTTCTCCCAGGTCGCCCTGGACGACCAGGTGAACGCCCTGCACGCGCTCGCCGGGGACCACCCCGACCTCGACCTCACCCGGGTCGGCGTCCGCGGCTGGTCGTACGGCGGCTACTTCGCCGCACTCGCGGTGCTGCGCCGCCCCGACGTCTTCCACGCCGCCTGCGCGGGCGCCCCGCCCACCGACTTCCGGCTGTACGACACCGCCTACACCGAGCGCTACCTCGGCCTGCCGCAGGACAACCCGGCCGGCTACGCGGCGGACCGGCTGATCGACGAGGCGCCGTCACTCTCCCGGCCGCTGCTGCTGATCCACGGCCTGGACGACGACAACGTCCACCCCTCGCACACCCTGCTGCTCTCGCAGGCGCTCACCCGCGCCGGCCGGCCGCACCGCGTGCTGCCGCTGCCGGGCGTCACCCACATGACGCCGGGCGGGGTGCAGGAGCAGGTCACCGTGGCCGAACTGGCCTTCCTGCGGGAGACCTTGGGCTGACCCGCCGTCGACCGCGAACGGTCGCGGGCCCCTCGGCGACGGATCGCCGAGGGGCCCGCGACGTTCAGTGCCCCGATGTCTTCCATGTGAACCATGACATGTGAAATATTACCTGCGCCCAATCCGGCCACCCACCGTCCCGAAAGGACCGGTCAGTTGCGCAGATTGTCCGCGGCATTCGCGGCCGCGCTCACCACGAGCGCGATAGCGGCCACCTTCCTCGGCGCCCCCGCCCAGGCCGCTCCCCCCTCCCCCGCCGCCACCCCGTCCCTCGCCGCCGCCCAGCAGGGCGAGGGCGGCGGCGCCGAGGCCCCGCCCGGCCCGCTCGCCCCGCAGGAGCGCGAGCGCCAGTCCCTCCGCACCAAGGCGCTCGAACAGCTCAACAAGGGCACCGTGGCGAAGACCTCCGACAAGCGGGCCCCCGCCAAGGTGCGGATCGGCAACGACTACGTCCAGCTCGCGCAGCAGCGCAAGGACAAGGTCTTCGTCATCCTCGCCCAGTTCGGCGACACGGTGGACAGCACCACCACCCACAACGGGCAGCCCCGCTACGGCGGCACCCCCGGCCCGCTGCACAACCAGATCCCCAAGCCCGGCAAGGGCGACAACCACACGCTCTGGACCGGCGACTTCAACCGCGCCTACTACCAGCAGCTGTTCTTCGACGACTCGCCCGGCGCGGTCTCGATGCGCAACTACTACCGCACCCAGTCCTCCGGCCGCTACGACATCGAGGGCACCGTCAGCGACTGGGTCACCGTGCCCTACAACGAGGCCCGCTACGGCAGCAACAAGGGCCCCCAGGGCTCCGGCGCCTGGACCCAGGGCCAGGAGTTCATCCGCGACGCGGTGAAGGCCTGGTACGACGGCGAGATCGCCAAGGGCCGTTCGGCCGCCGACGTCAAGGCCGAGCTGGCCCGGTACGACGTCCACGACCGCTACGACCACGACAAGAACGGCGAGTTCGAGGAGGCCGACGGCTACCTCGACAACGTCGTGGTGGTGCACGCGGGCGTCGACGAGACCTGGGGCGGCGGCGCACAGGGCGCCGACGCGCTGTGGGCGCACCGCAGTTGGGCCTTCCCCGACCCGGCCGGCCAGACCGGCCCGGCGGGCAACCGGATCGGCGGCGCGCCGGTCGGCGACTCGGGCCTGTACGTCTACGACTACGTCCAGGCCGGCGAGAACAGCGGCGTGGGCCTGTTCGCCCACGAGTTCGGCCACAACCTCGGCCTGCCCGACCTCTACAGCACCAGCGGCGGCGACAACAGCGTCAACTTCTGGTCGCTGATGTCCTCCGGCTCGTACCTGGGCAAGGGGAAGAACACCACCGGCGGCTACCCCGGTGACCTCGACGCCTGGAGCAAGCTGCAGTTCGGCTGGCTGAACTACGACGAGGCACAGGCCGCCACCCGCTCCACCCACGCCCTCGGTGTCAGCAGCTACAACACCGACCAGGCCCAGGCGGTCCTCGTCCACCTGCCGGACGGCACCACCACGACCACCCTCACCGACCCGCGCGAGGGCGGCCGGCACTGGTGGAGCAACCAGGGCGACAACCTGGACAACTCGCTGGCCCGCGACGTGGACCTGCGCGCGGTGACCGGCCCGGCGGCCCTCGACGCGGCCGTCTGGTACGACATCGAGCAGGACTACGACTTCCTCTCGGTGGAGGCCTCCACCGACGGCGGCAAGGCCTGGACCTCGCTCGGCGGCACCGTCGACGGCACGCCGATCGGCAACACCACCGCCAACACGCCCGGCCTGAGCGGCACTTCGGGTGCGTACCGGCAGCTGCACATCCCGCTGGACGGCTACGCCGGGAAGCAGGTGCGGCTGCGCTTCCACGTCACCTCGGACAGCAACACCCACGGCCGGGGCGTGCTGGTCGACGCGGTGCGGATCTCCGCGGGCGACACCACCCTGTTCGCGGACGGCGCCGAGAACGGCCTCAACGGCTGGACGGCGACCGGCTTCTCGGTGGTCACCGGCCGCGACGCGGTCAAGCAGCACCCGCGGGCCTACCTGGTGGAGAACCGCCGCTACGCCGGCTACGGCGCCTTCCTGAAGACCGGGCCGTACAGCTTCGGCTACACCGGCGTCGACGGCAAGAAGGACATCGTCGACAACTACCCGTACCAGGAGGGCGTGCTCATCTGGCTCTGGGACACCGGGTACGGCGACAACAACACCAAGGACCACCCCGGCGGCGGCATGATCCTGCCGATCGACGCCCACCCGACGCCGATCCGCTTCGCCGACGGCTCCCTGGTGAACGGCCGCGCGCAGACCTTCGACGCGACCTTCTCGCTGAAGCCCACCACGCCGTTCACCCTGCACAAGGCCGGTGTCCCGGTGCGGATCGGCTCCGAGCCCGCCGTGCCGGTCTTCAACGACCGCACCGGCGTGTACAGCGACCCGGCCACGCCGCAGCTGGGTGTGAAGGTGCCGGACACCAACACCCGGATCGAGGTCGTCCGTGAGACCCACGGCGGCCGCCTGACCACCGTGAGGGTGGGCCCGGCCTCCTGATCCCCCCAGGCAGGCCGAGCGAGCCGCCCCGACTCCTTTGAGGGAGGGAGTCGGGGCGGCTCTTCGCGTGCCCGTAGAGGGCGATGCGTGTGTGCGTCGGTGCTCGGGGCCGACCGTGCGCGGGGCTTCACGCCGGCGCTCGGCCAGGCCGTGTGCCTGCGTCCACGGGCGTGCCCCGGTCGTACGGGCGTCGCGGCACCGGTGCTCGGGCCCGTCCGTACGCCCCCTCGCCCCGTACGCCCCCCCGGCCGGTGCGTGCCCGCGGCCGGTGCGTGCCTGCGGGAACGCCGAAGCGCGCGGGGGGGGGGGCGGGCCGCGCGCGCCGCCGCGTTGCGTATGGACCACAGAAG
>NZ_JBSGFD010000023.1:0-67196 GCF_053603215.1 Kitasatospora sp. NPDC004240
CGCCTTCGTCATCCTCCGTGGCACCGCCACCGAGAGCCCCGAACTGACCGAGGACCTGCGCGCCCACGTCGCCCGCACCCTCGGCCCGATCGCCAGGCCCAAGCAGATCAAGGTCGTCGCCGAACTCCCCAAGACCCGCTCCGGCAAGATCATGCGCCGCCTGCTGCGCGACATCGCCGAAGGCCGCGAGGTCGGCGACACCACCACCCTCGCCGACAGCACCGTCATGAACCTGATCATGTCGAAGCTGCCCGCCGACGAGAACTGAGGCGGGGACGGACGACTTATCGGGCGATTACACGCGCCCGACAGGATGCAGGTCCGGCCGGATCGGGCGGGTCGCCGTCGACCCGTACGACCCGGCCGGTCCGCCGGCCACCGGCCGGCCCGGACCACCGACCAGCACCCTGAGCACCGATGCCTGATCTCCCCGCCCCGAAGCCCGCCCCCACGACGACCCGTCCGTCCCCGCCGGCCCGCCCCCATCCCCACTCCCACCCCCGCCTCCGCGGCGCCGGGCCGGTCACCGCCGCGCCGCGCCGCCGCTCCGACGACCCCCTGCTGATCGGTCGGGACGGCGAACTCGACGCACTGGAGGGGCTGTTGCGACAGGACGCGGCGGACGGGACGTTCGTCCTGATCCAGGGCGGCTTCGGCACCGGCCGGACCGCGCTGCTCCGCGAGGCGCTCGGACGGGCCCGGCGCGAGGGCGCCACCGTCCTGTCCGCCTGGGCGGACCCCTCCGAGCGGGACCTGGAACTCGGCGTCGCCCGCCAGCTGTTCGAACCGGTGCTGCTCGGCGCCGGCGACGACCCCGACGCCCCGCCCGCCGCCGGACTCCGGTGGCCCGACGACCCCGCGACCCCGGCCACCCCCGTCGGCGACCCGGCCGCGGTGACACCGGCCGCGGCGACGCCGGATGTGGTGACACCGGCCCTGCTGCACCGGCTGACCGCCCGGCTCGCCGCCCGCGGCCGCCTGGTCATCGGCGTCGACGACCTCCAGTGGGCCGACCGGGCCTCCCTGCTCTGGCTCCAGCGGCTGCTCCGCCGGGCCGACGGGCTGCCGGTGACCGTCGTCGCCACCGTCGGCCCCGCACCGGCGACCGCCGACCCCGACCTCCTCGGACGGCTGGCACCGCTGTTCCGCCACCGGATCGCGCTGACCGCCCTCGACGAGGAGTCCGTCGCCGCCGTGACCGAGGAACTCCTCGGCGAGCCGGGGGACGACGGGTTCCGCGAGACCGTACGGGCCGCGACGGCGGGCAACCCGTACCTGCTGCACACCCTGCTGCGCGCGATCAAGGCCGCCGGGAACGGACCCGACGAGCGGACCGCGGCCCGGCTCACCCGCTTCGTCCCGGCCGACGCGGGCCGGGCCCTGCACCCGCTCGTCAGCACGGCGGGGCCGCACGCGGCGGCCGTCGCCCAGGCGGTCGCCGTGCTCGGCGGCACCCCGGCCCTCGACGTGGTCGCCGCCGCCACCGGCCTGCCGGACGCGGCGGCCCAGGACGCCGTGCACGCCCTGGAGCGGACCGGCCTGATGCGCCGCACCGGGCACGCCGCAGGCTTCGTCTGCCCGGTGATCGGGGTCGCCCTCGCCGCCGACGTCCTGCCCAGCGCCCGGCAGGACGTGCACGTCCGCGCCGCCGAACTGATGCTCGCCCAGGGTGTCCCGTGCGAACGGACCGCGGTCCACGCCCTCCACGCGCCGCTGGGCCTGCCCTGGGTGCCCGAGGTGCTGGAGCGCGCCGCCGCGCAGGCGATGCGGGCGGGCGCCGCCGACCGGGCGGCCGAGCTGCTGCGCCGCGCGCTGCGCGAGCCGCTGGAGGACGAGGTGCGGGCCACCCTGGTGATCCGGCTGGGCGAGGCGGGCCTCACCTACGACGTCCCGGAGGCCGTCCGCAACCTGTGGCTGGGCCTGGAGCTCTCCCACGACCCCGCCGAGCGGGCCGCCGCGGCCCGCCGCCTGGCCGGCGCGCTGTTCGCCCTGGACCGCTACCCGGACGGGCTGAGCGTGCTCGAACGCACCGCCGCCGCCCTGCGCGCCGACGACCCCGGCCTCGCCCTGCGGCTGGAGGTCGACCACATCTACGCCGGCCTCCACCAGGCCGAGTCGGCACCCGGCGTGCTGCCCCGGCTGACCGGGCTGCGGACCCAGGACGCGGCCGGCACCTCGGCCGAACGTCCGCTGGCGGCGCTGCTCGGCCTGCGCGCGATCCTGCGCGGCGGCTCACCGGCCGAGGCCGTCACCCTCGTCCGGCAGGCGCTCACCCACGGGATGAACCCGGCGGACGACGAGTCCTTCGTCTACTCCGGCGCCGTCCTCCTCCTCGGCGCCACCGGGGAGACCGAACTGGCCCTCGACCACGCCGACGCGGCGGTCGAGCAGGCCCGTACCCGCGGCTGCGCCTTCACGCTCGCGCACAGCCGCGTCATCCGGGCGAACGTCTACGGCCAGCTCGGCCGCCTGACGGACTGCCAGGACGAGGCGCGGGCCGCGCTGGCCGAGCTCGGCGAGATCGGCGTCGACCCCCGGCACATCCACAGCGCCCTGGCGGCGGCCACCCTGACCGACGCGCTGGTGCTGCAGGGCCGGCTCGACGAGGCGCAGGCGGTCCTGGAACGCGCCGGCCTGACCGCCGAACTCAACGGGCACTGGATCAACGACTACGCCCAGCTGATCCGCGGCCGGCTGCGGGCGGCCCAGGGACGGCCGCGGGAGGCGCTCGCCGACTTCCGCGAGTGCGGCCGGCGCACCGAGGCCCGGGGCATGCGCTGCCCGTGGATCTACCCCTGGCGCTCCGAGGCCGCCCTGGCCGAGGTGGCGCTCGGCGAGCACGGCCGGGCCCACGCGCTGGCCACGGAGGAACTCGAACTCGCCCGGCGCTGGGGCGCGCCCGAGGCCGTCGGCGCGGCCCTGCGCGCCCTCGCCCTCGCCACCACCGGCCCCGACGGGCTGGGCCTGCTGCGCGAGGCCGTACGGACCCTGGCCGGCACCCCGGCACGCGCCCGGCACGCCCAGGCCCTGGGCGACCTCGGCGCCCAGCTGCGCCGCGCCGGACGGGTGGCCGAGGCCCGGGAACGCCTGAAGGAGGCCGTCACCGCGGCCCACCGCTGCGGGGCCGCCCTGGTCGCCGACCGGGCCCTGGAGGAGCTCCGCGCGGCCGGCGACCGCCCCCGCACCCGGACGTTCCACGGGGTGGGGGCGCTCACCCCGACCGAGCACCGGGTGGCGGGCCTGGCGGCCGGCGGCATGACCAACCGCGAGATCGCCCAGCACCTCTTCGTGGGCCTGCGCACCGTGGAGGTGCACCTCACCCACGTCTACGGGAAGCTCGGCATCGACGGACGCCCCGGGCTGGCCGGGGCGCTCGCGCCGTCGGACTGACCGCGCCCGGAGCCCGGCCCGGCCGTGGATGACGCAGGGCCAGGGCGCGCAGTATCGGCCGCGGGTCACCCACGGTCAGGGCGCGGAGGCCCGGCTGCGGGCGAGCAGGTCGAGCGCCGCCGCCTCGATGTCCTGGCGGTACAGCTGCCGGCTGGCCGTCACGGACTGCCCGGCCCGCTCCGCCGCCTCGGCCGGGCGGCCGGCGTCCAGGTGGCAGCCGGCGACGTTCAGCAGTGCCCACGGCCCGAACACCGGGAAGCCGTGGACACCGGCCAGCGCCAGTCCCCGTTCGTGCAGCGCGATTGCCCGGTCGGGCTCGCCGAGGCCGCGGGCCACCCGCCCGCCCGAGTGCAGCGCGTAGACCTCGCCGAAGGGGTCGTCGAGCTCCCGGAACAGGGCGAGGCTCCGTTCGGCGGCGCGCTCGGCCGATCCGGGGTCGCCGAGCGCCAGGTGCCAGACGACGCTGGTGGCCAGGGCGTTCGCCTCGGTCCAGACGCTGCCGCACTCGCCGGCCAGCCCGACCGTCTCCGCGTGCAGGACCAGCGACTCCTCGGTGCGCCGCCGCAGATGGGCGATCATCGCGCGGACGTTGAGCGCCTCGGCCAGCACGGGCAGGTCACGGCAGGCCCGGGCCCGTTCGACGGCCCGTGCGGCGACCGGCTCGGCCTCGTCCAGCAGGCCCAGCTGCATCAGGCCGCCGCCGAGCATGTAGCCGGCCCGGCCCTCGGCGCGGGCGTCGCCCCGGTCGGCGGCCTGCCGTACGGTGCGGCGGCAGACGCCGATGAGCGCGCGCCACCGGAACCCGTTCTCCAGGTGCGGGTCGACGGCGAGCAGCAGGTCGGCGACGGCCCGGTGGGCCCCGTCGACGCCGAGGGCCTGCTCGGCCAGGGCCAGGAGGTTGCCGTCCTCCTCGTCCAGCCAGCGGCGGCCGCCCGCGCGGTCGGGCAGCGCCGTCGCGAGCCCCGCCACGGTCCCGATCACCTCGGGGACGGCGTGGCCGGGCCGTACGGCGCGGTACGCCTCGGCGGCGGTGGCCACGGCCTGGTCGACCATCCGCAGGAGCAGCGCGTCCCGCTCCCGAGGGGCGTCCAGGGCCTCGGCCCGGGCCTGGGCGAACAGCCGCAGCAGGTCGTGATAGCGGTACCGGTCGGGCGCGGGGGACTCCAGCAGCCCGGCGTGGACCAGGTCCTCCAGGACGTCGAGCGCGTCCTGCTGGTCGAGGTCCAGGGCCGCGGCGGCGGCCGGCAGGGACAGGTCGGCGGTCTGCGGGACGGCCAGCAGCCGGAAGGCGCGCGCCGCACCGGGCGGCAACTGGTCGTAACTGAGCCGGAAGCAGGCCTCCACGGCGAGGTCGTGCAGGCTCAGCTCCGCCAGCCGCTGCCGCCGGTCGGCCAGCCGGGCGCCGATGGCCTCCAGCGACCAGTCCCGGCGCAGGGCGCTGCGGGCGGCGACGATCCGGATGGCCAGCGGGAGGTGGCAGCAGGCGGCGAGCAGCTCACGGGCGGCCTCGGGTTCGGCCCGGACCCGGTGGCGGCCGGCGATCCGGGAGAACAGTTCCAGCGACTCCTCCGGCTCCAGGACGTCCAGGTCGACCTGCCGGGTGGGGGCCAGGCCGAGCAGCCCCGAACGGCTGGTGACGAGGACGGCGCCGTGCTCGGAGCCGGGCAGCAGCGGGCGCAGCTGGGCGAGGTCACGGGCGTCGTCCAGGACGACCAGGACGCGGCGCTCGGCCAGCAGCGAGCGGTACAGCGCCGAGCGCTCCTCGGTCCGTTCGGGGACGGCGCCCTCGGGCACGCCCAGGGACCGCAGGAAGTGGGCCAGCACCGCGCCGGGCTCCATCGGGTCGGGGCGGCCGCCGCGCAGGTTGACGTAGAGCCGCCCGTCGGGGAAGCGGTGGCGCACCCTGCGGGCGACGTGGACGGCCAGCGCGGTCTTGCCGACGCCTCCCATGCCGGCCACCGCGACGATGGTGGGGGCGAACGCCGAGGGCGTCTCCACCAGTCGCACCAGGGCCCCTGCCAGCTCCTCCCGGCCGGTGAACTCCGTCGCCTCGGCCGGGAGTTGATCGGGGGCCCGGGTGTCGGCCGGTACGGGGCCGTCCTGCCGGATCCGCTCGTACAGCTCGCGCAGCGCGCGGGTCGGCTCGACCCCCGGCCCGCCGTCCAGGGCGCGGCGGACCCCGGCGAACGCCGCCAGCGCCTCGGAGCGCCGGCCGCTGCGGTGCAGCGCCGTCATCAGCAGCGCGGCGAACCCCTCGTGCAGCGGGAACTCGGCGACCAGGGCGGTGAGTTCGTCCAGGTGCTCGGTGTGGTGGCCGAGCTCCAGATCGAGTTCGAGGCGCTCGTGCAGGACGGTGAGGCGGTGCTGGGCCAGCCGCTCCCGCTGCCGCTCGGCATGGCCGCCGGGGACGCCCGCCAGCGGCGTGCCCGTCCCCAGCTCCAGCGCCCGGCGCAGCAGGGCCGCGGCCCCGGCGGGATCGCCCTCGGCGCGGAGCCGCGCGGCCTCGCGCGTCAGCCGCTGGAGGACCGCGAGGTCGGTCGCGTCGGGCGCGAGCCGCAGGGCGTAGCCGCCGCCCGCCGAGACCAGCGTCCGCGGCGCGCCGCGGTCCTCCTCCAGCGTGGCGCGCAGCCGGGAGACGTGGTTGCGGATCGCCGCGACGGCGTGGTTGGGCGGCTCCTCGCCCCAGAGGCCGTCGATCAGCTCCCCGGTGGTGACCGTGCGGCCGTCGGCCTCCGCGAGCATGGCCAGTACCGCCTGCCGCTGGGCAGGGCCGAGCGGCAACTCGGCGTCGCCGCGCCACGCCCGTACCGGGCCGAGCAGGGTTATCCGAAGGTTGGTCACGCGTCTTCCGTCCGTCCGTCCGTCCGTCGCCGTCGTCCCGGCCGCCGCGGTCGGGCGGCGGTGAACGAGTCGGGTCAAACTACCCGTTCCGCGCGTCGCCGGGCGCCCGGTGCCGGATGACGGGACCGGGCGGACCGGGCGGACATGGGACAATTCCGCCGAAGCCGTCGCACCGGCGGGTGCCCGGCGAGGGCAGGTGTCCGGCGACGGGGGAGGGGGCGGGGGCGTGGAGGGACTGCGGGTCTCCGTACTGGGGCCCGTGCGGGTCCGGTAGGGCGGCCGGGACGTGCCCGCCGGTTCCGGGCAGCGGCAGGCCGTGCTGGCGGTCCTCGCGCTGCGCGCCGGGCAGGTCGTGACGGCCGGCGAACTGGCCCGCCTGGTCTGGGGGGAGAGCCCGCCGGCCTCCGTCGGCGCCGTGGTGCGCAACCACGTCTCCAAACTGCGGGCCGCGATCGGCGCCGTCGGCGGCGACGCCACCGCGATCCTGGTGTCCCGGGGCGGCGGCTACGCCCTGGAGCTCGCCGAGGGCGCCCTGGACGCCGCGGAGTTCGACCGGCTGGCGGCCGCGGGGCGGCGCCACCGGGCGGACGGGGAGCCGGCGGGCTTGGTCGGCACGGCCGCCGGGGACTGGCCGGCCGCCGGGGTCTGGACCGCGGCCGGGCTCGGCGTGGTGGCCGGGACGGCGGGGGCGACCGGGGCGACCGTCGGGCCGTAGCCCTTGTAGAGGCCCTTGTCGGTGGTGACCGCGGCCTCGGCCTCGACCTTGCCGGTCTTGAAGGTGAAGACGGTCGGGACGTAGCCGCCCACGTGCACGCTGGCCGAGGCGAGCTGCGCGGTGGGGTTGCCCTTGCCGCCGATCGCGACCGAGCCGCCGGCCGGGACGAGGATCGCGGGCACCGCGGCACCCTTCTCGTCGGTGAAGGTCGCGGCGGAGCCGGTGCCCACGGTGACGGACTGCAGCTCGACCGGCACCGGGCCGCTGTTCGCGATGTTGACGACCACGGTGGCGGGGCCGGCGTGCTCGCCCGCGGCCTGCTCCGGGGTGACGACGACGATGTTGTTGAGGAGGACGTTGGGGCTCAGCGTCGCCGAGACGTTGTCCGGCTTGATCTGGAGCGTCTCCGGGGTGTTGCCGGCCGCGCAGGACGACAGCGGGGCGATGGCCAGGGCGGCGAGGGCGGCGATGCTGCCGCGTCGAAGGCTGCGGCTCACGGCGGCGGCTTCTCCTAGTTCACGTGTCGGATGGTCAGGTCTCAGATTATCGACCACCCTTATGCGCTCCTCACGGGGGAGGTCCCGTGTCGCGCCGAGCTTCGCCCGGCGCGCCGCGGTGGCGCCGTCCCGGGACACCCGGTCGGCGGATCGGGCGGTGCCGCCGGCGCCCCGGACGGGGGAAGGGCGCGTCCGAACCGTTCGGGGACGCCCCGGGTCCGGCGCGCCCGGACCCGACCAAGATCGGATAACGATCCGGAAACGGCCCGATAAACGGTGAAAGCCCAAGATCCAATCGCGGTTTCGGGAGTGTTGCCGTGGGTTTCGGCAGGCGCCGGAACGGCCTCCGACCTGCGGGAAGCCGCCCTCGAACATCGGTCGCAGCACGTCATGGGGGTCCTTGTCAAGCCCCGAGACCTGCCCTGACCTGCGAAAACGCTCTTCGGGTGGGCCGAAAGGCGTGTTATTCTGGAAAGCCACGGAAGGGGTCCTGTCACATGACGTTCAAGGTTGGCGACACGGTGGTCTACCCCCATCACGGGGCCGCGCTGATCGAGGCCATCGAAATTCGCCAGATCAAAGGTGTGGACAAGACCTACCTGGTGCTCAAGGTGCAGCAGGGAGACCTGACGCTCCGCGTGCCCGCCGAGAACGCGGAGTTCGTCGGCGTGCGCGATGTGGTCGGCCAGGAGGGTCTGGATCGGGTCTTCGAGGTGCTGCGCGCACCGTACACCGAAGAGCCGACCAACTGGTCCCGTCGCTACAAGGCGAACCTCGAGAAGCTCGCCTCGGGTGACGTTATCAAGGTCGCCGAGGTTGTGCGCGACCTTTGGCGTCGCGAGCGCGAGCGCGGTCTGTCGGCCGGTGAGAAGCGGATGCTCGCCAAGGCTCGTCAGATCCTGGTCAGTGAGCTCGCGCTGGCCGAGAACACCAACGAGGACAAGGCGGAGACGCTGCTCGACGAGGTGCTCGCCTCGTAGTGCGGGGCTCTCGCCCACCATGCTCGCAGCGCCCGGATGCCGGCGCGCCGCTCACCGGTCCACGTGGCCGGGAGTGGTGCAGTGGCACCTCGGGCGCTGAGGCGTGTCCGGACGGCCGTACCGGCCTACACCCCGCGCCCGGTCGTACGGCGGCCGCCCAGGTGGCCGCGGTGTCCGCGGCACGGGTCGCGCCGCCGGGATCGGACGGGTCGGAGGAGCGTTTCTGCGGGCGCCGGTGGACCGGTGGTCTTCGGAAGGGGTCCGTGCGCCCGTCGTGCACGCCATGGCCATACCCACTTCGCCGAAGGAGTGAAACCTGAACACCGCAGCAGCAGTCGCAGCAGCAGTGGTGCCCGCCGCCGGACGCGGTGAGCGACTGGGGCCCGGCGCCCCGAAGGCCCTGCGGGAACTGGGCGGGGTGCCGCTCCTGGTGCACGCCGTCCGGGCGCTGGCCCGCAGCCGGGCGGTCGGCCTGGTGGTGGTCGCCGCCCCGCCGCAGGGCGTGGCCGAGGTGGTCGCCCTGCTGGACGGCCACGGGCTGGACGACAAGGACGTCCGGGTGGTCGCCGGCGGCTCGACCCGGCAGGAGTCGGTCCGGCTGGGCCTGGCCGCGATCCCCGCCGAGGTGGAGGTCGTGCTGGTGCACGACGCCGCCCGCCCGCTGGTCCCGGTCGAGGTGGTGGACGCGGTCGCGGCCGCCGTCCGCGCCGGGGCCGAGGCCGTGGTGCCCGCCGTACCGCTGGCCGACACCGTCAAGCGGGTCGAGCCGTGCCCCGGCGGTCCCGAGCCGGTGCTGGACACGCCCGACCGGGCGACCCTGCGCGCCGTGCAGACCCCGCAGGGGTTCCGCCGCGCCGTGCTGGCCGAGGTGCACGCCAAGGCGCTCGCCGAGGAGACCGCCGGCACCGACCTGCCCCCGGTCACCGACGACGCCGGCCTGGTCGAGCGGTTCGGCGGCCGGGTGGTCGTGGTGCCCGGCCACGAGGAGGCGTTCAAGGTGACCCGTCCGCTGGACCTCGTGCTCGCCGAGGCCGTACTCGCCCGCCGGAGGGCCTCCGATGGCTTCTGACCCCGTGATCCCCCGCGTGGGCGTCGGCACCGACGTGCACGCCTTCGAGGCCGGCCGGCCGCTGCACGTGGCCGGGCTGGAGTGGCCGGGCGCCGAGTACGGCCTGGCCGGGCACTCGGACGCCGACGTGGCCGCCCACGCGGCCTGCGACGCGCTGTTCTCGGCCGCCGGGATCGGCGACCTCGGCGCGCACTTCGGCACCGACCGGCCCGAGTGGTCCGGCGCCTCCGGGGCGAAGCTGCTCGGCGAGGCGGCCCGGCTGGTCCGGGAGGCCGGCTTCGAGATCGGCAACATCGCGGTCCAGGTGATCGGCGTCCGCCCGAAGATCGGCAAGCGCCGGGACGAGGCGCAGGCGGCCCTGTCGGCCGCGGCCGGCGCCCCGGTGTCGGTCTCCGGCACCACCACCGACGGCCTGGGCCTGACCGGCCGGGCCGAGGGGCTGGCGGCGATCGCCACCGCCCTGGTGTACGAGCGGCGCTGAGCCGTACGCCGGCCCGGACGCGCCCCGTGCGCGACCGGGCCGGGAGCGCCGCCCGGTGACGGTCGTTCAGCGGCCGCCGCGGGCGGGCGGCCACGGCACCGGCGGGGTGGCCGGGACGGGCGGCTCCGGCGGGACGCGCCCCGATATCGGCCCGGTGATCCCCTTGACATTCCGGAATGTCGCGGGGCACCCCTTGCCGCCCACTACGCTTGACGCTGTGAGCATTCGCCTGTACGACACCAGCACCCGCCAGGTACGCGACTTCGTCCCGCTTGTACCGGGTTGTGTCTCGATCTACCTGTGCGGCGCGACCGTCCAGGCGCCCCCCCACATCGGGCACATCCGCTCGGGCCTGAACTTCGACATCATGCAGCGGTGGTTCGCCCACCGCGGCTACCGGGTGACCTTCGCCCGGAACGTGACCGACATCGACGACAAGGTCATCGCCAAGGGCCGGCAGGCCGGCATCCCGTGGTGGCAGATCGCCTACGCCAACGAGCGGGCGTTCAACGACGGCTACACGGCGCTCGGCTGCCTGCCGCCCACCGTGGAGCCGCGGGCCACCGGGCACGTCCCCGAGATGATCGAGATGATGCGCGGGCTCATCGAGCGGGGCCACGCCTACGCCGCCGACGGCAACGTCTACTTCGACGTGCGGTCGTACCCCGGCTACCTGGCGCTCTCCAACCAGAAGCTGGAGAACCTGCTCCAGCCCGAGGGCGAGGGCGAGACCGGCAAGCGGGACAAGCGCGACTTCGCGATGTGGAAGGCCGCGCGGCCCGACGAGCCGAGCTGGGAGACCCCGTGGGGCCGCGGCCGTCCCGGCTGGCACCTGGAGTGCTCCGCGATGGCGCACAAGTACCTGGGCGGGGCCTTCGACATCCACGGCGGCGGGCTCGACCTGATCTTCCCGCACCACGAGAACGAGATCGCCCAGTCCAAGGCGTTCGGCGACGACTTCGCCAACTTCTGGGTGCACAACGCCTGGGTGACCATGAGCGGCGAGAAGATGAGCAAGTCGCTCGGCAACTCGGTGCTGGTCTCCGAGATGGTGCAGCGCTGGCGGCCGATCGTGCTCCGCTACTACCTGGCCGCCCCGCACTACCGCTCGATGATCGAGTACAGCGAGGAGTCGCTGCGCGAGGCCGAGGCCGGTTTCGGCCGGATCGAGGGCTTCATCCAGCGGACCGTCGAGCGCTGCGGGCCGGTCGAGCCCGCGTCCGACGTGCCGCCGGCCTTCGCCGAGGCGATGGACGACGACCTGGGCGTGCCCCAGGCGCTCGCCGTCCTGCACACCGCCGTCCGCCAGGGCAACAGCGCCCTCACCGCGGACGACAAGGAGAACGCGGTGGCGCGGCTCGCGGAGGTCCGTGCGATGCTCGGAGTGCTGGGCCTCGACCCGCTCGACCCCCACTGGGCCGGCGCCGAGCGCGGTGAGGACCTGCACGGCGTGGTCGATTCGCTGGTCCGCCTGGTCCTGGACCAGCGGCAGGCGGCCCGGGCCCGCAAGGACTTCGCCACCGCGGACGCCATCCGCGACCAGCTCGGCGTGGCCGGGCTGGCGATCGAGGACACCCCGTCCGGCCCGCGCTGGACGATCAACAACCAGTAGCCCGCACTCGACGGGTGAGGGTGGGCCGTACCGTGGCGACGGTGCGGCCCGTCCGTATGACGAGAAGAGACAGGAAGTACAGCCATGGCCGGCAACAGCCAGCGCAGGAACCGCCGCAACCCCGGGTCGAAGAAGGGCGCGAGTGTCGGTACCGGCGGCCACAGCCGGAAGGGTCTCCAGGGCAAGGGCCCGACCCCGCCCGGCGAGGCCCGCAAGGGTCACCCGAAGCAGCGCGCCGCCAACGCCGCGATCAAGCGTGAGCGGGACGCCAAGGCCCGGGCCGGCATGCGCCGCGCCGGCGGTGGCGGCCGGGGCGGGCGGGGCGGCGCGGGTGCCGCCGAACTGGTCTTCGGCCGCAACTCGGTGGTCGAGGCGCTCCAGGGCGACGTGCCGGCCAACGCCCTGTACGTCCAGCAGTTCATCGACACCGACGACCGGGTGCGCGACGCCTTCCAGGCCGCCAACGACCGCGGCATCCCGTTGATGGAGGCCCCGCGCGCGCAGCTGGACCAGATGACCGGCGGGATGAACCACCAGGGCCTGGTGCTCCAGGTCCCGCCGTACGAGTACGCGCACCCCGAGGACCTGCTGGAGGAGGCCGCCGACTCCGGCCAGGACGCGCTGATCGTGGCCCTCGACGGGGTCACCGACTCGCGCAACCTGGGCGCCGTGGTCCGCTCCGCCGCCGCCTTCGGCGCACACGGCGTGGTCATCCCCGAGCGCCGCGCGGCCGGTATGACCGCGGGTGCCTGGAAGACCTCCTCCGGCGCCGCCGCCCGACTGCCCGTGGCCCGTGCCACCAACCTCACCCGGGCCCTGGAGGCGTACCAGAAGGCCGGACTGATGGTGGTCGGCCTGGCCGCCGACGGCGAGGCCGAGATCGGTGACCTGGAGGCGCTGACCGGCCCGGTCGTGGTCGTCGCGGGCAGCGAGGGCAAGGGCCTGTCCCGGCTGGTCTCGGAGACCTGCGACCTGCTGGTGCGGATCCCGATGTCCGGCCTGACCGAGTCGCTGAACGCCGGTGTCGCGGCGGGTGTCGTGCTGTACGAGGCGGCCCGGCTGCGTGCCAAGCGCTGAGGTGCCCGGCCGGCTGAGCACCGTCGAGGCGTCGGCGGTCTAGCACGGCGGAGCGCGTCCGGGAGGCGGACGCGCGGAGTGTGCCGGGACTTCGCGGCAAAGCGATCGGGCCTGACCGGGCCCGATCGCTTTTCTCATGATCATTTCAAGGGCGCGCCGGGAATCCACCCGGGAGAGTGTCCTAACCGGGTGTCACCCGGTTAGACGGGTGTGGACACCAGAACACCTCGGCGCCCCCTGCTGGGCGGTGGCAGCACCGGGATAGACGCGGGCCCCGGCCTCTACACGGTCAAGGTGCCGTCCGACCCCTCGCGCCTCAGCAGTACCCAGGCGAGCTTCCGGCTCCGGCTGGCCACCCCGGTGGCGCCGCTGCTGGACGCCCCCGCCGCGCTGCTGTCGTCCGGCGCCGCGTTCGGCGACCCGTACGCGGGACAGGGCCTGATCCGCCGTCCGCTGGTCACCCCCCAGGTGATCGTCCCCGCCTCGGCCGTCCCGGCGCTCGCGGGCGCCGGCGCGGGGACGGGCGCGCCCCGCCGCAAGGGCCGGGTCACCGCGGTCACCTGGACCGGTCAGACCGCCCCCGGCGACCTGGCGGCCACCCGGCTGCTGGAGGCCGTCCGGCTGACCGGCGCGCCGACCCCGATCGGCGCCGGGGTCGGCACCGGCGGGCGCTCCGGCGTCCTGGCGGGCGGTCACCCCGGCGGCGCGGTCGACGCGGAGACCCAGGTGCTCCCGCCGTACGGCGGCGCCCGGACCGTCCCGCGCCAGCCCCGCGAGGGCGCCGGCACCGCCACCGAGGCCGGCGTCGGCCCGGTCGGCGCGCCCCAGGGCTGGACCCCCAGCGGCGAGCTGCCCGAGGTCTCCGCGACCGGGGGCGACTCCCGGCACGCCTGGTACCCCGGCCGCCGGGTGGACCTCGGCCTGGTGCTGCTGCCGCTGCGCGTCGTGCTCGGCTCGCTCTCCGTCTACGCCGGGTTCAGCAAGCTCTGCGATCCGGTGTACTTCGACGGCGGCGACCGCGGCTCGATGATGCGCTGGCTCTCCTCGCTGCACCCGTGGAAGGTCGCCGAACCGCTGCTCGACTTCGCGATGGCCCACCCGGTCGGCGCGGGCCTCGCGGTGTCGTTCACCGAGATCGTGGTCGGCGTGCTCACCATCCTCGGCCTCTGGCAGCGGTTCGCCGCCGGGGCGGCGATGCTGCTCTCCGCCGCGCTGCTGTTCACCGTCGGCTGGCGGGCCGGGCCGGCGTACGACACACCCGACCTGATCTTCCTGGCCGCCTGGAGCCCGCTGCTGATCGCCGGCGCGCCCTTCGGCTCGCTGGACGGGCGGCTCAACCTGGAGGCCTGGCGGCGGCACGGCTCCGGTTCGCCCGCCGCCGTACGCCGCCGGGTGCTGCGCCGGGGCTCGGTGGTCACCGCGGTGGTGGTCGGCATGACCCTGCTGCTCGGCTCCCTGCTGGGCGCCGCGGTCCGCACCGGCGGCCGTCCGCAGCCGGCCCCGACCCGTCCGGCCACCGACTACGGCACCCCGGTCTGGCCGGGCTCCGGTCCCTCGGGCGGCCCGGACCGCAATGCGCCGCCGGTCTCGCACTCGCCGACGCCGTCCCGCCCGGCCACCCCGTCGTCCGGCGGAGCGGCCGGTGGCCAGTCCACCGCGCCGGCCGCGCCCAAGGCCTCGACGACGCCGAGCGGCAAGGCTCGCTCCGCCAAGCCGGAGAGCGGCGCCGGTGCGTCCCCCGCGGCCGGCGGGTCGACCCCGGCCGGGTCCTCGCCCGCGCCGCGCACCACCACCGGGCCCAGCGGCACGGCGCCCAGGCCGAGCCCCAGCGGCGGCTCCGGGGTGCTGGGCGGCCTGCTCGGCAGCGGCCCGATCGGCGGGCTGGCCGGCACCCCCGACCGGGACGCCCGGCCGGGAGCCGGCACGGCGACCTGACGCGCGGCGGGACGGGAACGGAACCGGCCGGGTGCCCCTGGGGGCACCCGGCCGGTTCCTCGTGGTGCGGCTCAGGGGGCCTGTACGGGCGGCTGACCGGGCCTGCTCCACGGCTCGTGGACCCGGTCGGGCTTCCGGCCTACTGGGGCGTGCGGCCGGCGTTGGAGGCGAGCTCCTTGGCGGCCTCGGTGAGGTCCTTCGCGGTGTCGATCGCCCGCCAGTACACGCCCTGCGGCAGCTGGTAGCCCGCGAGCCGCTTGCCGCGCGCCAGCTGGGGGAAGGTGGTGCGCTCGTGGTCGCCGACGTCCGGCAGCAGCTCGGTGAAGCCGGGGCTGAAGACGTACAGGCCCGCGTTGATCAGGAAGGGCGAGGGCGGCGCCTCGATGAAGTCCAGCACGTTGCCGAACTGGTCGGTCTCCACCGCCCCCCACGGGATCCGCGGCCGGGCCAGCGCGAGCGTCGCGACGGCGTCCCGCTCGTGGTGGAAGGCGGCCATGTCGCGCAGGCTGAAACGGGTCCAGATGTCGCCGTTGGTGGCGTACCAGGGCTCGTCCGGGCGGGGCAGCGCGCGCGCCGCGTACTTGAGCCCGCCGCCGCGGCCGAGCGGCTCCGCCTCCACGACGGTCCGCACGTTCAGCGGCAGGTCGGCCTTGTCGAGCCACTCCTGCAGCACCTCGGCCAGGTGCCCGCAGGAGATGACCGCGTCGGTCACCCCCTCGGAGGCCAGCCAGGCCAGCTGGTGACCCAGGATCGGCGTGCCGGTGCCCGGGATCTCGACCAGCGGCTTCGGCCGGTCGTCCGTGTAGGGCCGCAGCCGGGAGCCCTGTCCGCCGGCCAGGATGACGGCCTGGGTGACGAGGACCGGGGGCTGGGGCAGCGGCACGGGCTGCGGAGGCGTGCTGTCAGCGGTCATGCCTGAACAATAGGGGCGCCGGGGCCCCCGCCGGGCGGGTTCGCCCGGCTCCGCGGACGGGGCGGCGGAGGGCGCAGCTCAGCGGGGGTACGGGCGCCGGGGGCGCCGGGCGTGGGGTGGCCCGGAGCGTCGGGGCGGCTCGGGGCGGGTCAGCCGGCCGCGCCGGTGGCGAAGGAGCCGTCGCAGACCGGGCGGGCGTAGGACCGGGCGCGCTGGACGTCGCCCTGGTACTTGCGCACCGCGGCCCTGCCCAGCTCGACCGCGAGCGAGGAGCAGTACGGCGTGAGCGAAGGCTGCTCGCGCATCGACCGCTCCAGCAGGTCCAGCGCGGTGGCCGGGGTGTGCGCGCGCAGCTCGTCCAGCAGGACGACCCGCAGCGCGTCCTTCGGCGCCAGCCCGTCGGTGGCCGGCCGGTTCGCGGTGCCGGCGCGGCCGATCGCGGCGCCGTCCTCGCTGGAGGCGGCCACCACCTGCTGGTCGAGCGCGGTCGGCGGAGCCCACGGCACCCTGGTCACGGCGAGGGTGCCGGTGGTCACCAGGACGACGGGCAGGGTCAGGGCGACGGTCTGGCCGATGCGGCGCACAAGCTGCTTCACACCGGCGAGAGTAGCGCTGGGTGCGGCCGGTATCGCCCTCCGTTACACCATCGAGTGACCGATGTCCGGGTTCGTCCCGTCACGGAGTTGACGCGCGCTCCGTGCACGTCCCTCCCCCGGGGGGGCACGAAGCGGCCGAGCCCCGTACGGACCGGGCGGGTCCGTACGGGGCTCGGTGGTGCGCGCGGGTCGGTCAGTTGCTCAGGCGGGCGCCCGTGGTGGTCGAGAAGACGTGGGTCTCGTTGGCGACCGGCACGACGTGGATGGTCTCGCCGCGCTGCGGGATCTGCCGGCCGTGCACGCGGACGACCAGGTCCTTGTCCACGCCGCCGACCGAGGTGGTGCCGTACACGAAGCCGTCCGCGCCGAGCTCCTCGACCACGTTGACGGTCACCGCGACGCCCTCGAGGCCGCCGCCCGGGACGACCTGGAAGTGCTCGGGGCGGATGCCCACGGTCACGGTCTTGTCGGTGCCGGCGCCGGCCAGGTCCTCGCGGGAGATGTTGATGACCGAGCCGCCGAACTTCACGCCGCCGTCCACCAGCGGCACCTCGACCAGGTTCATCGCGGGCGAGCCGATGAAGCCGGCCACGAAGAGGTTGGCGGGCTTGTCGTACATGGTGCGCGGGCTGTCGACCTGCTGCAGCAGGCCGTCCTTGAGCACCGCGACGCGGTCGCCCATGGTCAGCGCCTCGACCTGGTCGTGGGTGACGTACACGGTGGTGATGCCCAGGCGGCGCTGCAGGCCCGCGATCTGGGTGCGGGTCGAGACGCGGAGCTTGGCGTCCAGGTTGGACAGCGGCTCGTCCATCAGGAAGACCTGCGGCTCGCGGACGATCGCGCGGCCCATCGCGACACGCTGGCGCTGACCGCCGGAGAGCGCCTTCGGCTTGCGGTCCAGGTAGTCGGTGAGGTCGAGGATCTTCGCCGCCTCCTCGACCTTGGTGCGGATCTCCGACTTGTTGACGCCGGCGATCTTGAGCGCGAAGCCCATGTTCTCCGCGACGGTCATGTGCGGGTACAGCGCGTAGTTCTGGAACACCATGGCGATGTCCCGGTCCTTCGGCGGCAGGTGGGTGACGTCGCGGTCACCGATGCGGATCGCACCCGCGTTGACGTCCTCCAGGCCGGCCAGCATGCGCAGGCTGGTGGACTTGCCACAGCCCGAGGGGCCGACCAGGACGAGGAACTCGCCGTCCGCGATCTCCAGGTCCAGCCCGTCGACCGAGGGCTTGGAGGCACCCGGGTACACACGGGTGGCCTTGTCGTACGTCACAGAAGCCATGACTGTGCTCTCCTTCACCGGCAGGAACGTGCCGGACGATCCGAGTAAAGGTTGGATTGTCGTGCCGCCGGCCCGCTCCGTACTGGTCTGAACCACCGGGCGAACCAACTCCCCGCGACGCTACCCGCGCTTTCCCCGCTTGTCAGCCCCCATCCCCGCCGAATTCGGCATCGGTTCCATCACGTCCCACCCACCCCACCCCTCCCGACCTTCGCCCCGGATATCCCGCCCCCTCCCCACCCCGGCCCGGTAGACTTCCCCCGGTGCCGCCGTGATCCGTCGCGGACGGTCACCATTGCCTCCTTAGCTCAGCTGGCCAGAGCACCGCTCTTGTAAAGCGGGGGTCGTCGGTTCGAACCCGACAGGGGGCTCGGGTGCAGTACGTGACGAGGGCCGGTTCCTGGGATCCAGGGGCCGGCCCTTCGTCGTGTTCCGGGGCGGGCGAGGGGCCGGGGGTGGTCAGGTGGTGCGGAGTTGACGGAGCGTTCAGGGCCGGTCGGCGGGGGCCGGCGGGCGGGTGTGGGCGGCCAGGAGCTCGGCGGCGCGGCGGTAGGAGAGGCGGGCGCGGCCGGCCAGGTGGAGGGGGGAGCCGGGCGGTCGCGCTCCGCCGGCGCAGGGGCGGCCCGGAGGGGCGTTCGCCCCGGTGGGCGGGGCCGCCGGGCCGGCCGTACCGTGGAGGTGGCGGGGGTGTGCACGGAGGAGGTGCAGTCATGCCCGGTTCGCTCACCATCGGCCACCACGAGGCCGCGGTCGTGATGGACCACACGGACGCCAAGCGGCTCGTCACGGTGCTGGACGAGATCGCGTACCTGCTGGAGATCCCCGGGCCGAACCGGCTCAACGACGCGCAGCTGAGCGCGCTGTGCGAGGGCCGGACGGCCGACCGGGCCGAGCTCGTGCGGTGGACGCGCGGGCTCGCCGCCGAGCTGAAGGGCCGGCTCTGACGACGACCGCACGTCCGGGCGAACCCCGGCGCCCCGGGACCGGCCCGCCGTACGATGGCGCGCGGGGCGGGCGGCCGGCGCGTGCCCTGCCCGCGTCGTCGTGGACGGCGGCCGGGGTGGACGACGGGGGGCCGAGCGTGCCGATGGCGGACAGGTCGTCGATGTCCTGGATCACCGTGCAGACCCCGCTGCCCAGCGGGCCGATGCACATCGCGGTGACCCCGCGGGGCGTCGCCGCCGCGGGCTACCTGGGGCACGAGGGCGAGCTGCCGCGCTGCACCGACGAGGCGAAGATCGGCGCGGTGACCGGCCGGATCGGTGAGTTCCTGGCCGGCCGCCGCCGTGAGTTGGGGCTGCCGATCGACTGGAGTCTGAGCACCGGGCCGCACCGGGCCGTGCTGCAGGCGCTGTTGCAGGGCGTGCCGTACGGAAGCACCGTCACCTACGGCAAACTGGCCGTCCGCAGCGGGGCGTTCGGAGAGGTGGACGAGCCGGGACTGGCGGCCCGCACGGTCGGGCAGATGATGGCCGCCAACCCCGTCGCGCTGCTGGTGCCGTGCCACCGGGTGGTGGCGGCGGACGGGATCGGCGGCTTCGGCGGCGGCCGGGTGGGGATCGAGGTCAAGCGCTGGCTGCTCACCCTGGAGGGTGTGCTGGAGCCGACGCTGGACTGGAACGGGCCCCTCTAGAGCGGGAGTCGTCCCGGCCGGGCCCCAGGGGGCCGACCGGGCTTCAGAGCGCCAGCCGGGGCTCGCCGAGGCCCGCGCCCACCGGCTCGCCCAGCGCTGCCCGTACCGGCACGGCCGGGACGTCCGCGAGGGCGACCGCGGCGGTGGCGGCGCCGAGGCCCGCCGGGAGCAGCTCGCGGGCGGACGGCAGGTGCCGGGGCGGCACCGGATGGATCGCCGCGACCAGTGTGTACTCGGCCGTGTACTCGGCGCCCGCGAGGCTGCCGGCGGTCCGGCCGGGGTGGGTGTCCGGCCGTTCGCCGAGCGCCAACTGGACGGCGTTCCAAGGCAGGTTGAGGCCGCACAGGCTGAGCTGGTGCAGCCCGCCGGAGGGCCGGGTGTTGACGTCGATGACCACCGGCTCGCCGTCCAGGTGGCGGAACTGGACGTTGGAGAGGAAGGCCATGCCGGTGGACTCGACCAGGCGGCGGGCGGGCTCCAGGTAGCGCTCCGCCGTGGTGAAGGTGCGGCGGCGGCGGTGCTTGCTGCGGCCGACGGCGGCGAGCACGGTGCCGTCCCGGTCGGCGAGGCAGTCCACCGAAACCTCGGGGCCGTCCAGGTAGGGCATCACCAGCAGGTCGACCTCCCGGTCGCCGGCCCGCAGCGCGGACACCACCTGGTCGACCTGGACCCGGGAGTCCCAGCCGGCCAGCCGGTGCAGGCCGAAGGGCTCGCGGGTGAGCACCCGGAAGCCCTCGCCGCCCGCGCCGGAGACCGGCTTGAGGCAGGCGGTGCCGCCGGCGTCCTCGATCCGCGCGACGGCGGCGAGCAACTCGTCGGCGGTGCGCACCTGCCACCAGGGCGGGGTGGGCAGGCCGACGGCGGCCATCGCCGCGTAGCCGTCCACCTTGCTGTCGAAGGCCGCGATCGCGGTGGCCGGCGGGCAGGCCAGGGCGGTGCCGACCGCCTCGAACTCCTCCCGATGCAGGGATATCGCGAGCTGGTTGAGGCGGGGGAAGAAGACGTCGACGGAGTTGCGGGCGCAGAAGTCGAGGGCGAAGGCGACGTAGGCGTCGGGGGTGAGGCCGTCGGGTTCCAGGGCGCCGAGGTCGGCGGCGGCCAGGACCGGCGAGTCGGGGTCGGCATGGGTGGCGATGACCTCGACCGGGCGGGGGGCGGCGCGCAGCAGTTCGATGAAGAAGACGTTCTCGGCGTAGGTGCGGTTCAGCCAGACGCGTACGGGGGCGCTCACGGGGATCTCCCTGGGCAGGGGTGAACGAGGGGAGAGGGCGCGCCGGGGTGCGGTATCAGTGCCCTACGGCGACTCGCCCCGTGGCCCTTTGAGGCGGCACCTTAGCGGCCCGTGGCGTGGGCGTGAACGGCGGGTGGGGGTCGAGGGCGGACCGCCGGAGCATGTCACTCGATGGCGTTTTCGAATATATGCCGAACCCATGAGCGAATAAATATCGATCATGTGATCCAGTCGTACTATTTGTTCGGATATCTATACCACTCGAAAGAGTGATTGCGAGTCACCTTCGAATGGGCCCACCATGATTGTCGCAAGGCGACACTTCATCAGGTATGCGAAGGGTTCCTCATGTCCACCGAAACCAACGTCGGCATTCCTGTGCCGGGCGGCCCGCAGCCGGCCCAGCAGAGCCTTGGCACGGCCGGCGCGCGGAATCTCGCGACGACCACCAAGTCCGCGCCCCAGATGCAGGAGATCAGCCCCCGGTGGCTGCTGAGGATGCTGCCGTGGGTCCAGGTCTCCGGCGGTACGTACCGGGTCAACCGTCGTCTGCGCCACGCGGTCGGCCGCGGCCGGGTGAGCCTCGTGCGGGAGGGGTCCGGGATCCGGATCGTGCCGCCCACCCTGCGCGAGGTGCCGGTGCTGCGCGGTTTCGGGGACGACGCGGTGCTGGAGGAGCTGGCGAGCCGCTTCACCCAACGCGAGTTCTCCACCGGTGAGGTGCTGGTCGAGGCGGGGGCCCCGATCGACGAGGTCTTCATCATCGCGTACGGGAAGCTCAACCGTCTGGGTACCGGCAAATACGGCGAGCAGACCGTGGTCGGCTCCCTCGCCGACGGCGACCACCTCGGCGACGAGGCCCTCCGCCAGGAGGACGGCACCTGGCCGTACACCGTGAAGGCCGCCACCTCCGGCACGGTGATGGCGCTCTCCTGGCCCGCCTTCCAGGAGCTCGCCGACCGCTCCGAGGCCCTGCAGCTGCAGATCATGGAGTACCTGGCCGGCTTCCAGCAGGCGCAGAACAAGCACGGCGAGGCGGCGATCAGCCTCTCGGCCGGCCACCAGGGCGAGGTCGAGCTGCCCGGCGCCTTCGTGGACTACGAGCTCAGGCCGCGCGAGTACGAGCTGAGCGTCGCGCAGACGATCCTCAAGGTGCACAGCCGGGTCGCCGACCTCTACAACCAGCCGATGAACCAGACCGAGCACCAGCTCCGGCTGACCGTCGAGGCGCTGCGCGAGCGCCAGGAGAACGAGCTGATCAACAACCCGGAGTTCGGGCTGCTGGCGAACGCCGAGTACGACCAGCGGATCCAGACCCACTCCGGCCCGCCCACCCCGGACGACATGGACGAGCTGCTGAGCCGCCGGCGCAGCACCAAGATGTTCCTGGCCCACCCGCAGGCCATCGCCGCCTTCGGCCGCGAGTGCAACCGGCGCGGTCTGTACCCGGACACCGTCGAGGTCCACGGCCAGCAGGTCACGGCCTGGCGCGGGGTGCCGGTCTTCCCGTGCAACAAGATCCCGGTCGTCGGCGGGAACAGTTCGATCCTCGCCCTGCGGACCGGTGAGGACAACCAGGGCGTCATCGGACTGCACCAGACCGGAATCCCGGACGAATTCGAGCCGAGCCTCTCGGTCCGATTCATGGGGATCGACGAGAAGGCGATCATCTCCTATCTCGTGAGCGCCTACTATTCCGCGGCCGTTCTGGTGCCCGACGCGATCGGCGTTCTGGAGAACGTCGACATCGCCCGCTCCAGGGACTGACCGGAGCGGGCCCGCCGAGGCCCGCCGACACGAGTGCCGACGGTGGTCCGGGCGGCGCTCGACCGGGCAGCGCCGCCGCCCCACCCGGCGGCGCCGCCCGGCCATCACACGAGGGGGAGGAACCATGGGAATCTTCACGCTGGAACGGGACCACCGGGAGGGCCACGAGGCCGAGGACGTCCTGGCCCGGGCCCGCCGACTGGTCGACCCGGTGCTGCGCGCCGCCGTCGACACCCTGCCCGGGTCGATGCGCAGGGTCGCCGGCTACCACTTCGGCTGGTGGGAGGCCGACGGTTCGCCGTCCGAGGCCCCGGCGGGCAAGGCCATCCGACCGGCCATGGTGCTCGCCGCCGCCCAGGCCCTCGGCGGTGACCCGGCCTCCGTCACCGCCGCGGCGGCCGCCGTGGAGCTCGTCCACAACTTCACGCTGCTGCACGACGACGTCATCGACCGTGACGAGACGCGTCGTCACCGTCCCACCGCATGGCGGGTGTTCGGCACCACCGAGGCCATCCTGGCCGGCGACGCCATGCACTCGCTGGCCCTGCGCCTGCTCGCGGAGGACGCCCACCCCGCCGCCCGGGAGGCCACCCGCCGGCTCACCGACTGCGTGGTCGAGCTCTGCGAGGGCCAGCAGATCGACTGCGCCTTCGAGCAGCGCAGCGACGTCTCGCTCGACGAGTGCCTGGCGATGGCGGAGGCCAAGACGGGTGCCCTGCTCGGCGCGGCCTGCGCGATGGGCGCGCTGTACGCGGGCGGGGACGGTGAGGCCGCGCAGGCGATGGACGGCTTCGGCCGGGAGATCGGCCTGGCCTTCCAGCTGATCGACGACCTCATCGGCATCTGGGGCGATCCGGCGGTCACCGGCAAGCCGGTCGGGGCGGACCTCGTCGCCCGCAAGAAGTCCCTCCCGGTGGTGGCTGCGCTCGGTTCCGGCACGGCGGAGGGTGGGGAGCTGGCCCGGCTGTACGCGCTGGACCGTCCGCTCAGCCCGGAGGAGCTGACGCGCTGCGCGGCCGCGGTCGAGGCGGCCGGCGGGCGCGGCTGGGCGCAGGGCGAGTCCTGCGAGCGGATGGCCGCGGCCATCGCCCAGCTCGCGACGGCGGTCCCGGAGCCCTCGGCGGCCGACGAACTGCTCGCCCTCGCGGAGCTGGTCACGCGCCGCAGCCGCTGAGCGCGGCCGCTGAGCGCGGCGGGGGTGGGCGGGTCATGGGCGGCGGGCGGGGAGGGTGCACCCGGGCCCGCCCCACCCGCCGTCCGCTCCCGCCGAGGTGCTGACCCCCGCGCCCCCGCATAGCATCCCGTTCCAGAAGGTCCGAAATGTCGGGCTACGGAGCCGACGGGCACGCGACGGGCGCAGGGGAGAACGACAGCATGGGCAACCCGGCACTCGTGGACCCGTCCACCATCCGCGCCACCGCCGCCGAGGCGTGGATCTGGGGCTACCCGATCCTGGAGAACTACCGGACGCTCTACCCGCAGGCGGTCGACGACGCGGACCCCCGGTACGTCGGCGGCTTCGGCGTGTTCCGGCACTATCCGCGGCCCTCCACCCCGGCCGACACCGATGTCGTCACGCCCAACAACGACACCCCGTACTCCTGGGCCTGGCTCGACCTGCGTGCCGAGCCCTGGGTGGTCTCGGTGCCCGCCATGGACCGCTACCACGTCCTCCCGGTGCACGAACTGGACACCGCCTACGCCGGGTTCATCGGCTCCCGCGCCACCGGGCCGCAGGCCGGCGACCACCTGGTGGCCGGGCCCGGCTGGCGGGGCGAGGTGCCGGACGGCATCGCCGGCGTGATCCGCACCGCCGGTCAGCTGGTCGGCATCGTCGGCCGCACCCACCTGCCCGACACCTCACCGGCCGCCGTCGAGGAGCTGGCGGCGATCCAGCGGCGGTACCGGCTGCGCCCGCTGCACGCGTACGCGGGCACCCCGGCGCCCGAGCCCGCCCCGCACCCGGTCTGGCCGGTCTGGCGGGAGGAGGTGCTGGAGACCATCGAGTTCTTCGGGTTCCTCGACTTCCTGCTCGGCTTCTTCCCGGTGCTGCCCGCCGAGGAGGACCTGCGCGGGCGCCTCGCCGACCTCGGCGTCGACGGGCGGGGCGAGTTCGAGCCGGCGGCGCTGCCCATCGAGTTCCGCGCCGAGATCGAACGCGGCATCGCCGATGCCCGGGCCCGGCTGGAGGAGGCGGCCGCCGGGTTCGGCGACTCGGCCGGCGCGTTCGGCACCCGCGAACAGCTCGGCGCCGACCACCTCACCCGGGCCGCCGCCGCGATGACGGGCCTGTACGGGCTGCCCACCGAGGAGGCCTGGTACGGCGGGTGGGTGACGGACAGCGCCGGCCACCGCCCGCCCGACGCGAGCGACCACGACCACCTGCTCCGCTTCGGCCCGGACGAGCTGCCGCCCGCCCGCTTCTTCTGGTCGGTGACCATGTACGAGCTGCCGGGCCGCCGGCTGGTCGACAACACCCTCGACCGCTACTCGATCGGCGACCGCACCCCGGGCCTGGTCCGCGACCCGGACGGCGGCCTCACCCTCTACGTCCAGCACAAGCGGCCGGCCGACGCCGAGCACTCCGCCAACTGGCTGCCCGCGCCGGACGGCCCGTTCACCCTCGTCCTGCGCCTGTACGGGCCGGACGCCCGGGTGCTCGACGGCCGTTGGACGCTCCCCCCGCTGACGCTCCGCTGATCCTCGCCGACGCCACCGCCCCGACGCCACCGCCCCGACGCCACCGCCCCGACACCCCCGCCCCGAGCTCGCCCCCACCCCCACCCGCACGCCCACCCCCCGATCCCGCGCCAGGACCCGGCCGCCCGTGGAAGGAGCCCCGGATGAACCAGCCCGAGCTGGAGGCCCTGGCCGCCGACGCCTACATCTACGGCTACCCCCTGCTGTTCGACCTCACGATGGTCGAGAGCCTGCGCACCGAGGGCATCGGCGGGGTCCCGGCCGCGCCGTTCAACCACTTCGCCCACGCCGACCGGCTGGCCGACGCCGCCGACGCCTTCGTCTCGATCAACAACGACACCGTCTACTCCCTCGCCCAGCTGGACCTCTCCGAGGGTCCGCAGGTGCTGCACGTCCCGGACAGCGGCGGCGCGTACTACGTGCTCCAGTTCGTGGACGCGTGGACCAACAACTTCGCCTACCTCGGCCGCCGCGCGACCGGCACCGGCGAGCAGGACTGGCTGATCGTGCCGCCCGGCTGGCACGGCGTCCCGCCGCAGGACCACCGGGTGATCGAATCGCCCACCACGGTGGCGACCATCGTCGGCCGCACCGCCTGCGACGGCCCCGAGGACCTGCCGCGGGTGCGCGAGTTCCAGCAGGGGCTGTCGCTCGGCCCGCTGGAGGAGGGCGGGATCGCCGCCGGACTGCCGAGACCCGACCCGGACGTGCCGTCCGAGCTCGCCTTCTTCGAACGGCTCCGGCTCTGGGCGGCCGCCTTCCCGCCCGCCGCCCCGGACCGCGACTACCAGCGCCGCTTCGCCCCGCTCGGCGTGCTGGACGAGGGCGTCTCGCCGTACCGGGCGGCCGCGCCGGAGTGGTCCGCCGCGCTGGCCCGCGGGATGGCGGCCGGCCGGGAACGGGTCGAGGCCGCCACCCTGCCGTCCGAGGACCACCCGCCGGGCGAGTGGAGCGCCAACCTGCACCTGTTCGACTACAACCTCGACCACTTCGGTCCGGGTACCCGGAACGAGCCCGAGTGGCGGATCCCCGACCGCCGTGCCGCCTACCTCACCCGGGCGGTGGCCGCCCGCGCCGCGCTCTGGGGCAACCACGCGTACGAGGCGGTGTACGCGAGCACCTTCGACGACGCCGACGGCCACCCGCTCACCGGCTCCGGCTCGTACACGCTGCGCTTCGACGAACCGCCACCGGTGGACGCCTTCTGGTCGGTCACCATGTACGGCGTGCCGGACCAGCACCTGGTGGGCAATCCGGCCGGCCGCTTCTCCCTCGGCGACCGCACCCCCGGCCTGGTGCGGGCCGCGGACGGTTCCGTCACCCTCTACCTGCAGCACGAACGGCCGGAGGACCCGGACGAGGCGGCCAACTGGCTGCCGACGCCGGTGGGCGGGTTCCGGCCGATCGCCCGGCTCTACCAGCCGCGCCCGGCCGTCCTGGACGGCAGCTACCGGCTGCCGCCGATCCGCCCGCGCTGAGCGCCTGCCCGCCTCGGCGCCTGCCCCCGTCGACGGCAGCTCACGACCGGCCCCTCACCGCCGGCCCCTCACCGATGTGCCCCGCGTCCGTCGCCGTCCCCGCCCGCCCGCTGGGCACCGGTACCGGCCGGGGTCGCGCCACCGGGGGTGGCCGACGTGGGCCCGCCGGAGGGCGCCGGCCCGGCCGTGGCCGGCGCCGAGGCCGGTGGCGGGGACGACGGCGAGGCCGAGGACGTGGGGGCCGGTGACCCCGGGGTCCCGGTGCCCCCGCCTCCCGTCCCGCCTTCCGCGCCCCCGCCCGTGGTGCCACCGGGCGGGGGCCCGCCGGTCGGCGTCGTGCCGGGCCCCGGTCCGGGGGGCGTGGAACCCGGCGTCGGGTCGGGCGTCGGGTCGGAGGGGGAAGCGGGCGGCGAGGCGGGCGGCGTGCCGCCGCCGCGGTGCTGCGGTCCGCCCTCCAGGGTGACCACGGCGTGCGAGGGCGGCAGCGCGATCCGGGCCGTCCAGTGGGCGTCGGGGGCGAGCTCCTCGTCGACCGTCACGGTCACGGTGATCCGCTGGCCGGGCAGCAGCGTGCCGGAGTCCCGGCTGAGCCGCAGCCAGGCCGCGTCCACCTCGGCGTGCCAGTGGATGTCGGTGGTGCCGGAGTTGGTGAGGGTGAGCACGGTGCGGTTGCCGTACTCACCGGCCTCCACCGTGAGCAGTCCGCCCGGGACGGGAGCGGGCCGCCCGCCGGAGCCGGGGCCGGGGCCGACGACCGGGACCGGTGCGGCGACCAGGGTGGGGCTGGAGAGCGGGGTGGCGCCCCGGCCCGGGACCGGGACGGCGGGGCCCTGGATCCCCGGGCCGTGGAAACCGGGTCCGTGGATCCCAGGCGCGTGGATCCCCGGTGCGTGGAGCCCCGGGAACAACGTTTCTGCAGCCAGAGCCCCGGCCCCGGCCAGCATCAGCCCGGCCGTGGTCGGCGCGGACCCGCCCGGCTGGCCCACGGTCCCCGCCCCGGGAGCAGTCGGACCACCGACGCTCGGCCGGCCCTGCGGCGGCCGGCCGTCCTCCACCCGCACCGAGGACACCGCCGCGGCCGCCCCCGCGTCGCCGCCGTCGCGGTGGCCGGCCCAGAGCGCCACCACGGGGGCCGCCAGCACCGCCGCCAGCACCCCGGTGGTCACCACGCGCTGGCGCACCGCCGTCCCCCGGCCGGAGTCCGGCGCGCGGTGGCGGGGGAAGCCGCGCTGGTCGAAGCGCAGACCCGGCTCGGTCACCGGGACCGGCCCCCCGCCGCGCCGCGCCACCGGCGGGCCCGGCAGGTATCGCACCCGCTCGGCGGCCCCGGCCGCCGTCCCCGGCACCTCCGGCACCGCTGCCGGGGCCGACAGCATGGGCAGCCCCGGCAGCGTGGCCAGCCCCTCGCCGACCTGGCCGGCGACCCGCTCGGAGGTGCCCCGGCAGGTGGGGCAGTCCACCACGTGCCGCACCAGCTCCCGGCGCAGCGCCGGGCCGAGCACCCAGTCCCGCCAGCTCTCCGCACCCGCCCCGCCGAGCCGGTCCAGCTCCGGGCAGGTGCCCACGCCGAGCACCAGCAGGGCGGCCCTGGTGCGGCCGACCTCGGTCTCGGCGGCGGCCAGCAACGTGCGGGCGGCCTCGAACGGGACCCCGAGCACCGCGGCCACCTCGATCGGGCTCAGCCGGTGGCGCACCGCGAGCTCCAGCGCCTCGCGCTGCTCGGGCCCGGTGCCCGCGGCCTCCGGCCAGGCCAGCGAGGCGAGCTCGCGGCGGCGCCGGGCGGCCTCGGCGGGCGACGGCTCCGGGGGTGCGGCCGGGGGCCCGGCGGCCAGCCGGCGCAGGCAGCAGTAGCGCGCCAGCGAGTACAGCCAGGCCCGCAGCAGGCCGGGCTCGGCCAGTCGCGGGCCGTGCCGCCCGGCGAGTTCGCGCGCCTCGCGGAGGGCGGCGGTGGCGGCGTCGTGCTCGCACAGCACCGAGAGGCAGTAGGTGAACAGTCCGTCCACCTGCCGGTCGTACGCCGCCAGCACGGCGTCGTGGTCGCGGGACCCGTCAGCACTCGTCGTCACCCGACCGACGGTAGAGACGGAGCGGTCGGCCGCCGCGGCATTCCCTGCTGTTGTACTTCTTTCGGGTAACAACATCGCCCCACCCGGTACGCGGAGTGGACGCGCCCGCGCCCCGTGCGCACCCCCGTGCCCCGGCCCCCGACGCCCCACCCCGCGCCCACCCCGGCCCCGCGCCCGTCCCCGACGCCCGCCCGGCTTTCGGAGTCCCCGGCACCCCGACCGGCACCCCGACCGGATCCGCGACCGAACCCCCGACCCGCCCCCCGTTGTCACACCCACCCGCTACGGTGGCTCGCATGGCACCCCGTACCAAGACCACCGCCAAGCCGCGCCCGGCGTACCGCTGCACCGAGTGCGGCAACCAGCTGCCCAAGTGGGTCGGCCGCTGCCCGGAGTGCAACGCGTGGGGCACGGTCGAGGAGTACGGCGCGGTGCCGATCCGCACCACCGCGGCCGGGCCGGTCTCCGCGCCCGCCCGTCCGATCGCCCAGGTGGACGGCCAGGTGGCCACCGCCCGCTCCACCGGTGTGCCGGAGCTGGACCGGGTGCTCGGCGGCGGCCTGGTCCCCGGTGCCGTGGTGCTGCTGGCGGGCGAGCCGGGCGTCGGCAAGTCCACCCTGCTGCTGGACGTCGCCGCCAAGGCGGCCACCGGGCAGCACCGCACCCTCTACGTCACCGGTGAGGAGTCGGCCGGTCAGGTCCGGCTGCGGGCGGACCGCATCAACGCGCTCTCCGAGCACCTCTACCTGGCCGCCGAGTCCGACCTGGGCGCGGTGCTCGGCCACATCGAGGCGGTCGGTCCCGGCCTGCTGATCCTGGACTCGGTGCAGACCATCGCCTCCGCCGAGCTGGACGGCGCCCCGGGCGGCCCGGCCCAGGTGCGCGAGGTGGCGGGCGCGCTGATCCGGGCGTCCAAGGACCGCGGCATGGCCACCCTGCTGGTCGGCCACGTCACCAAGGACGGCCAGATCGCCGGCCCGCGCCTGCTGGAGCACCTGGTGGACGTCGTGCTGAGCTTCGAGGGCGACCGGCACGCCCGGCTGCGGATCATCCGCGGGGTCAAGAACCGCTACGGCGCCACCGACGAGGTCGGCTGCTTCGAGCTGCACGACGAGGGCATCGAGGGCCTGGCGGACCCGTCCGGCCTCTTCCTGACCAGGCGTGACAAGCCCGTGCCGGGCACCTGCCTGACCGTCACGCTGGAGGGCAAGCGGCCCCTGGTGGCGGAGGTGCAGGCGCTGATGGTGGATTCGCAGATCCCCTCGCCGCGCCGGACGACCTCCGGCCTGGAGTCGCCCCGGATCGCGATGATCCTGGCCGTGGTCGAGCGTCACGGCGGGGTCAAGCTGGGCAAACAGGACATCTACACCGCGACGGTCGGCGGGGTGAAGCTCACCGAGCCCTCGGCGGACCTCGCGATCGCGCTGGCCGTGGCCAGCTCCTCCTCGGACACCCCGCTGCCCAGCAACCTGGTGGCGATCGGCGAGGTGGGCCTCGCGGGCGAGGTGCGCCGGGTGACGGGTGTGCAGCGCCGGCTGGCCGAGGCGCACCGGCTGGGCTTCACCCACGCGCTCGTCCCGCCGGACCCGGGCAAGGTGCCGCCGGGCATGAAGGTGGTCGAGGTCGCCGACATCGGCGAGGCGCTGCGGGCCATCCCCGGCCGCCGCCGGGCCGCCGCCAAGCCGCGCGGGGAGGGGCGGGGTGAGGCGCCGTCGGCCCCCCGGGAGACGCCCCCGGCACCCCGCGGGGCGTCCGTCGCGGCCTACCCCGAGGAGCTCATGGCGGGCTGGGAGCCCCTCGACTCCGACGAACTGCGCTGACCCAAGCCCTGTTATTGCCGCACGCAGTTAGACTTTCCCCTGTCTAATTGGCGATAAGGCAGTAATAGCGACAGAGCGACAGACCGCAGGCCGGCGCACGGGGACGACAGTGCACGGCGCGAGCCGCGGTACGGGGTCGACCGGAGGAGTCACGTGGCAGCCAGCGACCGGGCGGACAAGTCCTCCCGTGAGGAGGCCCTGCTGCGGGCCTCCCTGAGTGCCATCGCGCCCGGAACGGGGCTGCGTGACGGCCTGGAGCGGGTGCTGCGGGCCAACACCGGCGGTTTGATCGTGCTCGGTTTCGACAAGACCGTCGAGTCGATCTGTACCGGCGGGTTCGTCCTGGACGTCGAGTTCACCGCCACCCGGCTGCGCGAGCTGTGCAAGCTCGACGGCGCCGTGGTGCTGGACAAGGACATCACCAAGATCGTCCGGGCCGGGGTCCACCTGATGCCGGACTCCACCATCCCCACCGACGAGACCGGCACCCGCCACCGCACCGCCGAGCGGGTCAACCGGCAGACCGGCTTCCCGGTGGTCGCGGTCTCGCACTCGATGCGACTGATCGCGATGTACGTCAACGGCACCCGCCGGGTGCTGGAGGACTCCACCACCGTGCTCTCCCGGGCCAACCAGGCGCTGGCCACCCTGGAGCGCTACAAGCTGCGCCTGGACGAGGTGGCCGGCACGCTCTCCGCGCTGGAGATCGAGGACCTGGTCACCGTCCGGGACGTCACCGCGGTGGCCCAGCGGCTGGAGATGGTCCGGCTGATCGCCACCGAGATCGCCGGCTACGTGCTGGAGCTCGGCATCGACGGCCGGCTGCTCTCGCTCCAGCTGGACGAGCTGATCGCCGGCGTGGAGCCGGAGCGCGAGCTGGTCGCCCGGGACTACTTCCCGGAGCGGGCCGCCAAGAAGGGCCGCACGGTCAACGAGGTGCTGGCCGACCTGGAGGCGCTGACCCACGCCGAGCTGCTGGACCTCCAGACGGTCGCCAAGGCGCTCGGCTACTCGGGCACCCCGGAGTCGCTGGACTCGGCGGTCTCGCCGCGCGGCTACCGCCTGCTGGCCAAGATCCCGCGCCTGCCCAACACGGTGATAGAGCGGCTGGTCGAGCACTTCGGCGGGCTGCAGAAGCTGCTCGCCGCGAGCATCGACGACCTCCAGACCGTCGAGGGCGTCGGCGAGACCCGCGCCCGATCGGTGCGCGAGGGCCTGTCCCGCCTCGCCGAATCGTCCATCCTGGAGCGCTACGTCTGACCGGGCCGGCCCCACGGCCGGACGGACGACGGCTCGGACGGGCGACGGCTCGGACGGAACGGCCGCGGCCCCGGGGATCCGATCCCCGGGGCCGCGGCCGTCGGTCGTTCTGCGCTGAGGCCGGCTCAGCTCTCCGGACCGTTCAGCTCTCCAGCCGGATCGGGGAGCGGGCCGAGAGCGGGTTGCCGGAGACCCCGGACAGCTCGGCCACCACCAGGTAGCCGCCGGCCGGGGCGGGCGTGGCGTCGGGGGTGGCGCACTGCGGCTTGCTGCGACCGCGGTCCCAGGTGAAGGTCTCGGTCAGGCCGCCGTTGGCCGGGATCTGCACCCAGGCGTTGGCCTTGTCGGCCGGGCAGTCGCCGGAGGACCAGACCCGCTCGCCGTTGCTGGCCATCATGGTGATGGTCGAGGTGGTGCGGCCGAGGTCGGCCCGGCAGTTCGGGCCGGAGTTGCGCACGGTCAGCACCACGCGCGGCTTCTCCTTGGGCTGGTACGCGTTCTGCGCGCTGGACAGCTCCAGGGCGATCTGGCCGGAGGCGCACACCGGCAGGGCCATCACCTCGGCGGTGTTCACCGGCGGGGCGCCGTTGCCGCCACCGCCCGTACCGCCGGAGCCCGTACCGCCGCCGCCCGTGCTGCCGGCGCCCGAGGCCCCCGAGCCCGAACCGCCGGAGCCGGCGCCGCCGCCCGTCGAGGTCCCGCCGGCCGCGGCCGATCCGCCGCCGGAACCGCCCGTGCCGAGGCTCACGTCACCGCCGCCCGAACCGCCCACGGCACCACCACCGCCGCCGGAGCCGCCGCCGACCGCGCCGGGGCGGGCGGGGCCGCTCGGGGTGGCGCCGGGGGTCAGGGCCTGGGCCGGTGAGCCGGTCGGGACGGGCTGCGCGGCCTTGCCGGACGGGCCGTCGCCACCGCCGTCCTGATCGGACATCAGCCAGGCGATCAGGGCGATGACCGCGGCGACGGCGGCGAGCACGATGACGCGCCGACGCCAGTAGATCGAGGCCGGCAGCGGTCCCACGGGTTGACGCAGAGAAGGCACGCCCAAACTCTACGAGACAGTGTGAGCCCTGTGACTCACCAACACCGCACAGTCGCCCCTTCCTTCACATGATCCGCCATTTGAGCCGTCCGAGGGAGCCCCTCCGGGCAAAGTGGAAGGAATGGGTTCCGTTTGTGCGGTGTTTCGTTCGGCTCCGGCCGTCCCGGCGGACGTGGGAGGATCGAAGGGCCATGACTGTCATCACCGCCCCCACCACCGTCCCGCTGCCGCTGCTGCACTCCACCGTCCTCGACTGGTACGAGGCCAATGCGCGCGACCTGCCCTGGCGGACCGCCGAGGCCTCGCCCTGGGCGGTGATGGTGAGCGAGTTCATGCTCCAGCAGACTCCGGTCAAGCGGGTGCTGCCCGCGTACCAGGCCTGGCTGGAGCGCTGGCCCACGCCCGCCGACCTGGCGGCCGACGCCCCCGGCGAGGCGGTCCGGATGTGGGGCCGGCTGGGCTACCCGCGGCGGGCGCTGCGCCTGCACGCCGCCGCGGTGGCGATCACCGAGGAGCACGGCGGCGAGGTGCCGGACGACCACGCGACCCTGCTGTCGCTGCCGGGCGTCGGCGAGTACACGGCGGCGGCGGTGGCCTCCTTCGCCTTCCGCCAGCGGCACGTGGTGCTGGACACCAACGTCCGCCGGGTCTTCGCCCGCGCGGTGACGGGTGTCGAGTACCCGGCGACGGCGACCACCGCGGCCGAGCGGCGCACCGCGACCGCGCTGCTGCCCGAGGCCGCGGAGACCGCGGCGACCTGGGCGGTCGGCGTGATGGAGCTCGGCGCGCTGGTCTGCACCGCGCGCGGCCCGGAGTGCGGGAGCTGCCCGCTGTTCACCCACTGCGCCTGGCAGCGGGCCGGCCGCCCGCCGTACGAGGGCCCGGCGCGGCGCGGCCAGTCGTACGAGGGGACGGACCGCCAGGTGCGGGGCAAGCTGCTCGCGGTGCTCCGGGACTCGCACGGCGAGGTGCCGCAGGCGCGGCTGGACGAGGTCTGGCCGGACGCGGTGCAGCGGGCCCGGGCACTGGACGGCCTGGTCGCCGACGGCCTGGTCGAGCCGGTCGCCCAGGGCGTCTACCGGCTGCCGCAGTGATCCGGTAGCGGCGACGCGAACGGCCGGGCCCCCCCCCCCGGGGGGGGGGGCCTTGGGGAGGGACCACCCCCCCCGCCACCGCGTTCCTCCGCCCCGCGGTGCCCGGAGCCGCTCCGCTCCGCCGCGCGGCCGGGCACCCTGACGGTGCGGCCGGGCCCTCAGCGCGCGACGGGCGTCAGCCGGCCGTCGAGCAGGGCGAGCAGCTCGTCCTGGCGGCCGTCCAGGTAGAAGTGGCCGCCGGAGTACACCCGCAGGTCGAACAGGTTGAGCGTGTGCCGGTGCCAGGCCGCGGCCTCCGCCGGGGTGACCCACGGATCGGCGTCACCGGTGAGCGCGAGGACGGGCGTGGCGACCACCGCGCGGGGGCCCGCGTCGTAGCGGTCCACGGCGGTCAGGTCGGCGCGGACGGCGGGCAGGATCATCCGCAGCGCCTCCTCGTCCGCCAGCAGCCGCGGGTCCGTCCCGCTGAGCTCGCGCAGACGGGCGGTGAGCGCCCGGTCGTCGACCAGGTGCGCGTACTCGGCCTCGCGGACCGTGGACGGCGCCCGGCGGCCGGAGACCGCGAGCAGCTCGGGGGCCCGGCCGGTGTGCTCCAGCCGGCGGGTCAGCTCGAAGGCGAGCAGGGCGCCCATACTGTGGCCGAACAGGGCGTAGCGTCCGTCACCGACCGCGGCCCGGACGGCGGGTGCGGCCCGGTCGGCCAGCTCGGCGATGGACTGCGCGGGCGCCTCCTGGTAGCGGTCCTGGCGGCCCGGGTACTGCAGTGCCAGCACCTCCACGTCCGGGCCGGCCGCGGCCGACCAGGGACGGTAGACCGAGGCGGAGGCGCCGGCGTGCGGCAGGCAGACCAGCTTGACGGGGGCCTCGGGGCGGCGGTGGAACCGCCGCACCCAGAGCGGGACGTCCACCGCGGCGGCCGTCGGGGAGATGGCCACCGGAGGGGAGGCGGGCGGAGGGGAGACGTGGCCCGGACGGGTGGCCGGGACGGTCCGCGTGGTGCTCACGCCGCCTCCCTGCGCACGGTCCGGCTGTCGGCCACGGGCCGCCGGACGGCGGCGGTCCGCTCCACCCCGATCCGGTCGCCGATGCGCTCGGGCCGCTCCACCCGTTCGGGCCGTTCCACCCGTTCGGGCCGCTCCACCCGTTCGGGCCGCTCCGGCTGGTCGGCGCGCGGCGGCCCGGCCAGGTCGAGGCGGTGGTCGGCGATCAGGATCGCGCGCTGCACCTCGCGCAGCGCCCGGCCCGGCTCGATGCCCAGCTCGGCGGTGAGGATGCGGTGCGCCGAGCGGTACACCCGCAGCGCGTCCGCCTGCCGCTCCGAGCGGTACAGCGCGATCATCAGCTGGCGGTGGAACGCCTCGTGCAGCGGGTGCTCGGCGACCAACGAGTAGAGCCGGCCGATCAGTTCGCGGTGCCGTCCGGAGGCGAGGCCGGCGTCGATGTGCATGCCGACGCACTCCAGCCGGGCCTCCTCGGCCCAGGTGGTGAAGCCCTCCAGGATCGGACCGGCCCGCAGGTCGCCGAGCGCGGGGCCGCGCCACAGCTCCAGCGCCGCCTCGAACGCGGCGGCGGCCTCCTCGGGCCGGCCGGCCCGGGCGGCCGTGCGGCCGGTCTGCATCAACTGCTGGAACTCCTCGGAGTCCAGCCGGTCGCCCGGGCCGAGCCGCAGGACGTACCCGGGGGAGCGGGTGGCGATCACGCTCTCCGGGCGGTCGTCGACGGCCAGCGTCTTGCGCAGCTGCGAGATGTAGACGTGGATCGCCGCCAGGTAGCGCCGTGGCGGCGCGTCCCCCCATATCTCGTAGCCGAGTTGCGGTATCGGTACCACTTCGTCGGCTCTCACCAGCAGGGTGGCGAGGGCGACCTCCATATTGCGGGCGTTGACGGCCGAGGTGCCGCGCCCCGTGTCGACGCGCAGGGTGCCGAGCAGTTCGAATCTCATCGCGGGTCTCCCGTGGTGCGTGGTGTCCCGCCCAGGTTGACCTGCCCGGCCCCGCGGCGCATCAGCGGAACTACGTACCCGCGGCGGCCGGGTACGTACGCGTCCGTCGGCCGCCGCCGGCCGGGGCCGCGTCCAGTCCGCGCAGTTCGGCGGCCAGGGCGAGGCGCTGGGGGAGGTGGCCGCCGCCGATCCGCAGCACCGACAGCAGGGTCCAGAGCCGGGTCTGGGGGAAGAACCGCGGCGAGCCGTGCACGTCGTCGTGGACCCGCAGGCGCAGGCTGCGCAGGGAGCGCCGCAGCCGTTCGGCGTCGGAGGGCGGGATGATCTCGTCGCGCGCGCTGGCGACCAGGGCCACCGGCACGTCCAGCGAACCGAGTTGACGATCCGTCAGGGCCAGCGGGGCCAGCTCGTCGAAGACCCGTCCGGCGTCGGTCCGGGCCAGGTGGGCGAGGGTGTCCACGGTGACCCGCGGCACGGTGGCGTGCCAGGCGCGGTCGGTGAAGAAGTCGTGCACCGGCAGGCCCGCGCCCACGATGCCGCGGATCCGCGGGTCGGTGAGCGCGGCGTGCAGCGCCAGGTTGCCGCTGAAGCTGAGCGCCAGCGCGTACGTCCGCGCGGTGTCGGCCCGGCCGGCCACCGCGTCCAGGACGGCGGGCAGCAGGGCGGGCGCCGACAGGTCGTACGGCAGCGGGTTCTCGCCGACGCCCGGCATCTCGGTGACCACCCCGGCCAGGCCGAACTCGGCCAGCTGGAGCAGCACCGGCGCCCACTGCTCCTTGAGGCTGATGATCCCGCCGGACATCAGCAGCAGCGGCTTGGGGCCATCGGCGGACAGCCCGCCCGCCCAGGCGGCGACCGGGCCGGCCGGCGTCGGCACCTCCAGCCGCTCGATGCCGGGGAACCCGGCCGCCCAGCGGGCGAAGACCGCGCGGGCCCGGTCCTCGGCCTCCCGGCGGGCCGCGCCCGACGGGTACGGGAACCGGGCCATGGTGTAGAAGCGGCCGGCCTCCAGCAGCCGGCCGTCCCGCTCCAGCCGCTCCCCGGCCTCGGTCCAGCGCCGGACCCAGGAGCCGGGGCTGCCGTCGCCGTCGTCCACGACGCCGTCCAGCACCGCCCCGTACTGCTCGGGGGTGATGCCCTGCGAGGTGGCCTGGGCCACCACGAACCGCTTGAGCTCGGCGAGGTCGTTCGCCGGGGGCCTGCCGGTCATGCCGTTCCTCCGATCGTGGTCGTGCGGGCGGGTTCTCCGGGTACGGCGTCCGCGGGTGCGCTCGCAGCCCCGTCCGCCGCCTCGCCATCCTCCGGGCCGGGCCACTCCTCCAGCGCCGTACGGATCTCCGCCAGCACGTCGGCGGCCTCCGCGCCGTCGATCACCCGGTGGTCGAAGGCCAGGCTGAGCCGGAACACCGGCGCGGCGACGATCGCGCCGTCGCGCACCACGGGGCGTTCGGCGATCCGCCCCACGCCCAGGGTGATCGTGGTGCCGCCCACCGAGTGGAAGCCGTCCACCGGCCGGTGGCCGAGCGAGGTCACCGCGAAGGTGCCGGTGATCAGCGGGCGCAGCCGCAGGTCGCGTGCCGCCCGGGCGAACCGGCGCCGCCCGCGTGCCCAGGACAGGCCGTGCAGGGCCCGGACGCCCGCGAACTCGGGCAGTTCGGCCGGATCGCCGTCCAGCACCCGGTCCAGCCGGCGCTGCACCTCGGCCAGGCCCGCCGTGTGCGGCTCGGGCACCACCGTGGACAGCACCACCCGGGTGCCGCCCAGTGTGCGGTCCAGGGTGACCTTCCCGGCCACCGTGGGGAACCGTGCCAGCCGGGGCCGCCGGCCGCCCCGATACGCCGCGTTGGCCTCCGGGTGGCGGGCCAGTACCCCGCCCGCCGCGACCAGCAGGTACCCGACCACCGAGCGCCGCAGCCCCTCGGCGCGGGCCCGCGCGCGGTCGGCCAGCAGCCGGGTCGCGTCGACCTCGGTGTCCAGGAAGACCGGGGAGAAGTCCCGGATCTCCTCCAGGAAGAACAGGGTGTGCCGCCGCTCCCGCGGCGGTGGCGCGAGCCGCGGCTCACGCCCGGTCGGACTGCTCAAGGGAGGCTCCCCTCCGTCGTGCCGGCAGAGGCCATGAGCCTGCCGCGAGGGGCTGAACGGGGGCTGAAGGCCGGTGGCCGGTTCGCGCCGGGTCACTGTGAAATCCTTGTTTCATCCGGACGGGCGAGCGAGGACCGTGGCTACGATCGAAGCCGGCTCGGGCGGACGCGCCGGTTCCGCCGTGCGACGGGGGAGGGGTGGTTCGGCCGTGATCGCAGTCCGGGAGACCCGCGTGCGCACCGCGACGGTGCGAGGCGTCGAGAGTGCTCAACTGCTCACCGTGCTCGACGAGGTGGCGGGCGGCCGGGCCTGCGCCGTCGAACTCGCCGGCGACCCCGGCAGCGGCAAGACCCGGCTGCTCGCCGGACTCGCCGAGGCCGCCGCCGACCGCGGCTTCACCGTGCTGCGCGGCCTCGCCGACCCGGCCGAACGCGACCTGCCGGGAGCCCTGTTCGTCCAGGTGCTGCGCGGCTGGCTCGGTCTCGCCGAACGCGCGGGCCAGCGCGAGGAGTTGCTCGCGGTGATCCGCCGGATCGCCACCTCCGTGGACGCCCCGGCGGGCTGCCCCACCCCCGAGCGGCTGCGCGCCCTGCTCGAACAGCACACCTGCCGCGGCCTGCTCATCGTGCTGGACGACGTGCACGCCGCCGACCCGGCCTCGCTCGCCCTGCTCGACCGGCTCGTCCGCTGGCCGGTCGCCGCGCCCGTCGCCCTGGTGATGTCCCACCGCCCCCGGCAGGCCCCGCAGGCCCTGCGCGCCACCTTCGCCCGCGGCAGCCAGCTCGGCACCACCCGCCGCGTCGAACTCGGCCCGCTCGACCTCGCCCAGTCCGCCGAACTCCTCGACCTCGCGCCCACCGCCCCCCGGCTGCGCACCCTGCACCGGGACGCCCACGGCAACCCGCTCTACCTGCTCGCCCTCGCCCGGATCTGCCCCGGACGGCCGACCGGCCGCCCCGACGGCCTCCTCGCCGACCTGCGCGAACCCTCACCCGACGCGGGCCTGCCCGATGTGCTCTCCCGCCACCTCGTCACCGAACTCGCCGTCCTCGCACCGCAGCAGCGCCTGGTGCTGGCCGCCGCCTCGGTGCTCGGCGACGACATCGACACCGCCGGCGTCGCCGCCGTCTCCGGCCTCACCGAACGCGAGGCCTGCCGCCTGTTCGACGGGCTGCGCCGGCTCGACCTGCTGCGACCGCTCTCCGGTACCCCGCGCAGCGCCTTCCGGCACCCGCTGGTCCGCTGGCTCGTCCACGACGGCACCGACTCCTGCTGGCGGATCGCCGCCCACCGCCGGGCCGCCGGCCTGCTCGCCGCCCGCGGCGCCCCCGCCGAACGGCTCGCCCTCCACCTGGAACGGGCCGACCCCGGCCGCGACCCCCAGGACGCCGCCGTCCTCACCGCCGCCGCCCGGGCCGCCCTGCGCGGCGGGGACCCCTCGCTGGCCGGCCACTGGATCACCACCGCCCTCACCGCCCTCACCCGCGGCGGAGCGGCCGCCCCCCGGCACCGGGTGGCCCGCGAACTCCTGGACGCGGCAGCCGAGGTGGCCGCCCGTACCGGCTCGCGCGGCCTGCTCGCCGAGGCCACCGCGCGGCTCGGGCGCGCCGGCCTCACCGAACCGGCCCACCACGCCGGAGTCGTACCGCCGCAGGCCCCCCGGGCCCCGCTCGGCCTGCCCGCCGCCGCCCCTGCCGCCCGCCCCGGCGACCAGACCCTCGCCCTCCTCACCGGCCGCGAACGCGAGATCGCCGAACTCGCCAGCACCGGCATGCGCAGCCGCGAGATCGCCGACCGCCTCGGCCTCAGCGCCCGCACGGTCGAGGTCCACCTGACCCGCACCTACCGGAAGTTGGGCATCGGCTCCCGCGCGGCACTGACCCGGCTGGTGATGGAGGCGGGGGTGTAGGCCCTCTCCTCCCCGGCCGCTCAACCGGCGCTCAACCGGCGCTGAAGCGGGCCTGAACCGCGCTTTGCCGCCGTCGGCGGGCGGGCTAGCGTCCACTGCTGCGTGCCCCCGCCCGCCGGGGACGGGGTGATCGAGAGACGTCCCGTCCCTGCGCGGCAGGGGGAGAGTGCGGTGGGCCGGTGGACCCGAGTACGGCGTTGCGGTTGGCGGTCGCCCTGGACGGCGCACCCGGGGCGGGGCGGCCCGGGGAGGGGCCGGTGCCGCCGGAGGTCTGGGCGGAGCGGGCGGCCGAGGCCGAGCGCGGGCGGCTCGACCTGCTGACCCTGGACGACGCCCACGCGCCCGCCCCGGACGGCCGGGCCCGCCCCGAGGCCGTCCAACTCGCGGCGTTGCTGGGGGCATTGACCGGGTCGATCGGGATCGTGCCGACCGTCACCCCGACCCATGGCGAGCCGTTCCACCTGTCGACGGCGATCGCCACGCTGGACTTCGTCACCGGCGGCCGCGCGGGCTGCCTGGTCCGGGCGGGCCTGGACCCGGCCGAGGACCGCAACACCGGCCGCACCGCCACCGGTACCGACAGGCAGGAGGATCGGCAGGCCGAGACCGCCGAGGCCGTCGAGGTGATCCGCGCGCTCTGGGACACCTGGGAGGACGGCGCCGAGATCCGCGACGCCGCCCGCGGACTGTTCCTGGACCGCGAGCGGGTGCGGCCCGCCGGCCACCGGGGCCGGTACTTCGCCGTCCGCGGGCCGTCGATCACCCCGCGTCCGCCGCAGGGGCAGCCGCCCGTGCTGGTCGCCGTCCGGGACGCGGCCACCCGCGGGCTGGCCGTCCGGGCCGCCGATCTCGCGCTGCTGACGGCCGCCGATCCGGACGACGCCCGCGAGCAGGCCGCCCTGCTACGCGCCGCCGAGGCCGCCGCAGGCAGGCCGGGACCACCGCTGCTGCTGTTCGCGGATCTCACGGTGGCCCTGGACGACGATCCGCGCCGGGCCCGCGCCCGCCGCCCGTCCGCGTTGGAAGCGCCGGACGCGCCGGACGCGCCGGGCACCTTCGCCGGGACGCCCGCCGCTCTCGTCACCGCCCTGACCGCGTGGCGGGCCGCCGGGCTGGACGGCGTCCGGCTGCTGCCCGCCTCCCCCGAGCGCGACCTGCCCGCGATCACCCGCGGCCTGGTGCCCGAACTCCGGGCCCGCGGCGCCCGCCACGACCGGCCCGACAGCGGCACCCTGCGCGAACGCCTCGGCCTGCCCCGGCCCGCCAACCGCCTCGCCGCCCCCACCCCCGCCGACCACGCGTCCGGGCCCCGCTGAGGCCGCTGACCCCGCTGACCCCGCCGACCGGCACCCCTGGAGACCCGTCATGCCCGCACCACCGACACCGGCCGGCCCGCGCCGGCAGGTCCTGCTCGCGGCGACCTTCCCGCACAGCGTCTGGGTCGTCTGGGACGACCCGCGCTCCGGCAGCCAGATCGACTTCGCCTCGTTCTCGCACGCCGTGCGGACCGCCGAGCGCGGCCGCTTCGACTTCTTCCTGATCGCCGAGACCCTGCGGCTGCGCGAGCACGCCGGACGGGTCGACGACCTGGAGGTGGCCGGCCGCCCGCACAGCCCCACCGTGATGTCCGCGCTGGGCGCCGTCACCCGGCACATCGGCCTCGTCCCCACGATGAGCAGCACCTACAACGAGCCGTACGAACTCGCCCGGCAGATCGCCACGCTGGACCATCTGACCGGCGGCCGGGCCGGCTGGAACATGGTCACCACCGCCGACCCCGAGGCCGGCGTCAACTTCCGCCGGGGCGCCTTCCTCGCCCACGCCGACCGCTACGCGCGCGCCGAGGAGTTCGTCCGGTTGGCCACCGCGCTCTGGGAGGGCGGCACGGCCCCGTACCGCCACCGCGGGGCCCATTTCGACCTCGGCGGCTCCTTCACCCTGCCGCCGGGCCCGCAGGGCCGCCCGGTGCTGCTCCAGGCGGGCGACTCCGCCGACGGACGGGCGTTCGCGGCCCGGCACGCGGACGTCGTCTTCTCGCTGCACGACGAGCCCGCCGCCGGCCGCCGCTTCCGTACGGCGATCCGCGAGCAGGCCCGCGCCCTGGGCCGGGACCCGGACTCGCTCAAGGTGATGCCCGGCGCGGGCTTCATCCTCGGCGACACCGCCGAGGAGGCCGCCGAACGCTCCCGGGACGTGGCGCTGCGCCAGATCACCCCGGCCGTGGCGCTCACCCGGATCGGGCAGCTGTGGCGGGCCGACCTCTCCGGCCGCGACCCCGAGGACCCGCCCCCGCCTCCGGCCGGCCCGCCCGGGACGCCCGCCGCCGCGCTGTACGCGCGAGCGGTCGCCGAGGGCCTGTCGCTGCGGGAGCTGGCGATCCGCACGATGCTCCGGCACACCTTCGTCGGCACGCCCGACCGCGTCGCGGCACGGATCGACGAGAACGTGCAGAGCGGCGCCGCGGACGGCTACGTCCTGGCCGGGCACCTCAACCCGGTGGGCTTCGACGAGTTCACCGACCGGGTGGTGCCGCTGCTCCAGGAACGCGGGGTGCTGCGCGACGGGTACACCGAGGGCGCGACCCTGCGCGAGCACCTCGGCCTGCCCTCCCGGCCGCCCGCCGCCGCCCGGTGACGGAGCGGCCGCGGCCCTTCCGTCCCGGCCCCGCGCTCGCCGCGCTGGTCGGCTGCCAGCTGATGGTGGTGCTGGAGGCCAGCGCCGTCAACGTGGCCCTGCCCCGGCTCCGCGCCGAACTGGGCTTCACCGAGACCGGGCTGTCCTGGGTGGTGAACGCCTACGTGCTCACCTACGGGGGCCTGCTGCTGCTCGGCGGGCGCTCCGGCGACCTGCTCGGCCGGCGCCGGATGTTCCTGGCCGGGCTGTGGACGTTCACCGCCGCCTCGCTGCTCGCCGGGGCCGCCCCCGACGGCGCGGTGCTGATCGCCGCCCGCGCGTTGCAGGGCGTCGGCGGGGCGATCGCCTCGCCGACCGCGCTGGCCCTGATCGGCACCCTGTTCGAGGGCGCCGAGCGGGCCCGGGCGATCGGGGTGTACGGCGCGGTGTCCGGTGTCGGCGGGGCGATCGGCCTGGTGCTGGGCGGGGTGCTCACCGAGACGCTGTCCTGGCGCGCGGTGATGTTCCTGACCGTCCCGCTGGGGGCGGGCGCCGCACTGCTGGCGGCCCGCCACATCCCGGAGTCCGCCCGGCAGCCGGGCCGCTTCGACGCGCCGGGAGCGGCCCTGGCGACGCTCGGCTGCACGGCGCTCGCCTACGCGGTGGTGCACGGCTCCGAGCACGGCTGGACGGGCGCCGGCACGCTGCTGCCCGCCGTGGCCGCGCCGCTGCTGCTGGCCGCGTTCGTGCTGGCCGAACGGCGGGCCCCGCAGCCGCTGGTGCCGCGCGCCCTGGTGGCCGACCGGCGGCGGCTGGCCGCCAACGCCCTGCTCGCGCTGCTCTCGGCGACCAGCTTCGGCTCCGGCTACCTGCTCACCCAGTACCTCCAGGTCCGCCTGGGCCTGGGCCCGCTGGCCACCGGGGCGGCCTTCCTGCCGTGGAGCGTGCTGATCTTCGCGGGCGCCCGGCTGGCCGGCCCGCTGGAGACCCGTGCCGGGCCGCGGGCCGCCCTGCTGGCCGGCACCGTCGCCACGGTCGGGGCCGCCGCGCTGCTGGCCGGGCGCACCCCGTCCGGGTACGCCGCCGGGGTGCTGCCGGCGCTGGCGCTGTTCGGTCTCGGCATCGGCCTGGCGTTCGCGGCCGTCACCCGGGCCGGGCTGGTCGCGCCGCCCGAGCTCACCGGAGCGGCGGCCGGGCTGCTGAACGTCTCCCAGCGGCTCGGCGGCACCGTCGGCCTGGCCGTCCTGGTGGCGGTCGGCGGCTTCGGCCCCGCCTTCACGGTGGTGCTCCTCTACACCCTGGCCACCGTCGCCCTGGTCCCGCTCGCCGCGGGCGATCCGGCGCGGACGGAGCGTCAGCGCCGGGAATAGCCGGCGGGTGCGGCACCGTTGACCTGACACCGTTCGACCCGTCACCGTCCGACCCGTCGCCGTGGCCGCTGCTGGCCGGGTCACTGGCGGCCGGGTCACTGCTGGGAAGGGGAAGGCCGGTGAGGTACGAGGTCCTCGGACCGCTCAGGGTCAGCGACGAGCACGGCCCGGTCCCGATCACCGCACGCAAGACCGAGACGGTGCTGGCCGTGCTGCTGGCCCGGATGGGCCAGGTGGTCCCGGTGGACGACCTGGTGCGTGAGCTGTGGCCGCAGGGCCCGCCGCAGCGCGCCCGGGACGCCGTCTACGTGTACGTCTCGCAGCTGCGCAAGCTGCTCACCCGGCCCGGCGAGCCCGAGCCGATCATCACCCGGGCGCCCGGCTACGTCCTGTGGACGGCGGCGAACGCGGTCGACTTCCAGACCCTCCAGGAGCACCTGCCCGCGGCCCGCGGCCTGATGCGCGAGCGCCGCTACGAGGAGGCCTGCGACCTGCTGGAGAAGGTGGTGGCGCTGTGGCGAGGCCCGGTGCTCAACGGGCTGCAGAGCGGCCCGGTGGTCAACGCCTTCGCCGCCTGGCTCCAGGAGCTCCAACTGGAGTGCACCGAACTGCTGGTGGAATCCAAGCTGATGCTCTCCCGGGATCGCGAGGTGGTCTCCCAGCTGCGCTGCCTGGTCCGCGAGCACCCGCTCCAGGAGACCTTCTACGCCCAGCTGATGCTGGCCCTGTGGCGCTCCGGCCGGCAGGCGGACGCCCTCCAGGTCTACCGCTCCGCCCGGGACACCCTCAACCGCGAGCTGGGCCTGGAGCCGGGCTGCTGGCTGCGCAACCTCCAGCGGACCATCCTGGAGGTCCGCGGCTGAGACGTCTCGTGGCTGAGACGTCCCGCGGCTGACGTTCCGTCATCGAGCGCTCACGGCAGCGTTTTGGGTGCGGTTTAGCCCATCTCGGCACGCTGGGGGTGACACCGGACCGACCCGAGACGGAGCGATACGCGTGAACGACTTCCCCACCCGCCGCCTGGGCGCCCTGGAGGTGGGCGCCCAGGGCCTCGGCGCCCTCGGCCTCAGCGAGTTCTACGGGCCCACCGACCCCGAGCAGGCGGTGGCCACCATCCGCCGGGCCCTGGACCTCGGCGTCACCCTGATCGACACCGCCGACGTGTACGGCCACGGGCTGAGCGAGGAACTGGTCGGCCGGGCCGTCGCCGGCCGGCGCGAACAGGCCGTGGTGGCCACCAAGTTCGGGGTGCTGCGGAAGGACGACGGGATCGGCCAGGCGGTCCGCGGCGACGCGGAGTACGTCCGGCAGGCCGCCGACGCCTCGCTCAAGCGCCTCGGGCTGGACCACATCGACCTCTACTTCCAGGCCCGGGTGGACCCCTCGGTGCCGATCGAGGAGACGGTCGGCGCCCTGGCCGAGCTGGTGCAGGCCGGCAAGGTGCTCCACATCGGGCTCTCCGAGGCCGCCCCGGAGACGATCCGGCGCGCCCACGCCGTCCACCCGCTGGCCGCCGTGCAGACCGAGTGGTCACTGTTCTCCCGCCAGCTGGAGGCCGAAGTGGTGCCCACGGCACGCGAGTTGGGCATCGGCATCGTGCCGAACGCGCCGCTCGGCCGCGGCCTGCTCACCGGACGCTACCGCTCGACCGAGGTGTTCGGACCGGAGGACTTCCGGACCGTCGCCCAGCCGCGCTTCACCGCCGAGAACTTCCCCGCCAACCTCGCCCTGGTCGACCGCCTGGAGCCGCTGGCGATCGAACTCGGCGTCTCCGTCGGGCAGCTGGCCCTGGCCTGGGTGCACCATCGCGGTGAGGACGTCGTCCCGATCCCCGGCACCCGCCGGGCCGACCACCTGGAGGAGAACCTGGCCGCGGCGACCCTGGCGCTGGGCGCGGAGGAGCTCGCCGCGATCGAGGCCGCCGTCCCCGCCGAGCAGGTCGCGGGCGCCCGACTCACCGACTTCAGCCTGCAGTTCGTCGACCTCTGAGACCTGTCCGGGATCCCCCGGCACGGCAGCACCGGGCACCGGTCGGGCCACACGGCCCCACCGGTGCCCGGTGTTTCGTGGTTGCTCCGGGCGCGCAGGCGGAAGCCCGCGGGCGGAGGCCGGGGAGCGCGGAAGAGGGCGTGACACGGAGGTTTAGCGGCCCCGGCAGTGGTGCTTTAGCCGGGCGGCGGAGGCTGGCCGACGACCGTTCACCGGTTCACCGACCGTCCCTCCCGTCCCACGCGCAAAGGAATCCGAGATGTCCGAGTCCCCCGCGGGGCCGGCCGCGTTCTCCCGGCTGCCCTCGCTCACCGGGCTGCGGTTCGCCGCGGCGCTGCTGGTCTACTTCACCCACCTGTCCGTCGAGGGCTACCTGCCGCCCGGCCCGGCCGCCACGGTGTTCCGCTACGCCTTCGGCCTGGGCTGGGTCGGGGTGGAGTTCTTCTTCATCCTCAGCGGCTTCGTGCTGACCTGGTCGGCCCGCCGGGACGACAGCAGACCGGCGTTCTGGCGCCGACGGCTGGTGAAGATCTTCCCGACCCACCTGCTGACCTGGCTGGCCGCGCTGCTGCTCGCGCTCTGGGCCGGGGAGACGCTGACCACCGGCCGGCTGCTGCCCAGCTTCTTCCTGGTGCACGCCTGGGTGCCCGAACTGGACGTCATGCGGGCGGTCAACCTGCCCAGCTGGTCGCTCAGCGTCGAGCTGGCCTTCTACCTGGCCTTCCCGTGGCTGCGGTCGCTGACCGCCCGGATCGCCGAGAGCCGGCTCTGGGCCTGGGCGCTCGGGGTGGCCGCGGTGATCGTGCTGCTGCCGTTCGCCGACGACGCCTTCGTGCCGGACAGCCCGCAACTGCCGGGCCTGGAGATGTCGCTGCTGCAGAACTGGTTCCTGGTCGCGCTGCCCGCCGTACGCGCGCTGGACTTCGTGCTGGGCATCCTGCTGGCCCGGATCGTGCTCGCCGGCCGCTGGATCCCGCTCGGCATGCCCGGGGCCGCCGTGCTGGTCGCGGTCGGTGCGGCCGTCCAGCTCTCCCTGGTGCCGACGGTGTACGGGTTCACCGCGACCCTGGCGCTGCCGCTCGGCCTGCTGGTGGCGGCCGCCGCGCAGGCCGACGTGGCCGGCACCGCCTCACCGTTCCGCGGCCGTACGGCGGTGTGGCTGGGCGAGATCTCCTTCGCCTTCTACATGACGCACCACCTGGTGCTGCACTACGTCCGGGTGGTGTTCGGCGAGACCCGGGTGTGGAGTGTGCCCGAGGTGATCGGGCTGGGCGCGGTCCTGCTGGCGGTGACGATCGGGGTGTCCTGGCTGTCGTACCGCTTCGTGGAGCTGCCGGCGGTGCGCCGGTGGAGCCGTTCGGCGAAGGGCCGGCCGGGGGAGACGGACGCGCGGGGGCGTACCGAACCGGTGCTGACCGGGGCCGGCCGCACGGACTGAGCCGGTCGCACCGGGCGAGCCCCGCGCGGGCCGGGCGGCCGCACCCCCGGCGGGGTCCGTCCGGCCGGCCCGCGCGGGGCACCGTCCGCTCAGGACCTAGGAGACCACCGGCGAGGTCTTCTCCGCGGCCGGCGCCTCCTGGACGGGGACCTCCTCCAGCACCGGGCCGGCGAAGGCCTTCGGCCGTCCGGGCAGGGCGAGGCCGACCACCACGATCCCCGCGGTCATCGCCAGCTCCCACCAGAAGGTGGTGGAGTACGCGTCGCGCACCGACTCCCCCTGTGCGATGCCGCGCTGGACCAGCAGGGCCACCAGGGCCACGCCGAAGGAGCCGCCGACCTGGTTGAGCGAGAGCATGGTGCTGGTCGCGCCGGAGGTCTTCTCCAGCGGCACCGTGCGGTACAGCGAGGCCAGCGTCGGCGCCCCGACGCAGCCCAGGCCCAGACCGGAGACGAGCGCGAACAGGCCGAGCGCGAGCTGGCCGGTCTCGGCGGTGGACAGCGCGTTGCCCAGGGTGCCGAGCACCACCAGTCCGGCGCCGAGCGGCACCAGCAGGCTGGCGCCGATCCGGTCGCTCAGCCGGCCCGCCAGCGGCATGCCGAGGAAGGTGCCGACGCCGAACGGCGCCAGCAGCAGACCACTGGCCATCAGGCTCTGCCCGTGCACCTGCTGCTGGTAGAGCGGCAGCAGCACGTACAGCGAGAAGACCGCCGCGCCGGTGAGCGCCATCGCGATGACGGCGGCCGTGTAGCCGCGGTTGGCGAACAGCCGGACGTCGATGAGCGGCTCGCGGCGGGTGGTGAGCGCGTGCACCACGAAGCCGGCGACCAGCGCGGCGCCGATCAGCAGCGAGACGACGACCGTGGCGGAGCCGAAGCCCTCGTGGGCGGTCTGCGACAGACCGTAGACCAGGATCGCGAAGCCGGGGGAGAGCAGCAGGGTGCCGCGCACGTCGAAGGTGGCCCGCTGCCCCTCGGCCGGGGTGTCGGCGGGCACCACCTTGAGCGAGAACACCAGGGCCGCCAGCACGATCGGCACGTTCACCAGGAACAGCCAGCTCCAGTGCAGGTTGTCCGCGATGACACCGCCGAGGATCGGGCCGATCACCGGGCCGAGGGTCATCGGCAGCGCCAGCAGACCCATCACCTTGCCGAGGCGGGCCGGGCCGGCGGCGCGGGCGGTGAGGGTCATCATGACCGGTTCGATGATGCCGGCGGCCACGCCCTGGAGGATGCGGAAGGCGATCAGCGAGCCGATGTTCCAGGACAGCGCGGAGGCGACCGCGGTGAGGGTGTAGAGCACCAGGCCGACCAGCCACACCTTCTTGCCGCCGAAGTGGTCCACGGCCCAGCCGGTCACCGGGATGGTGGCGGCCACGGCCAGCAGGTAGCCGGTGATCACCCACTCGGCGCTGGTCAGCGTGGTGTCGAAGGTCTGGGCCAGCGGGCTGAGGCCGACGCCGACGATGGTGGCGTTGAGGGTCGCGGTGACCGAGGCCAATGCCATGACGATGATCAGCTTGACCAGCGGACCGTCCAGCCGGTCTTCGGCTGATTGACTCATGTCAGTCCTTAGGGCAGGAGGGGACGGAGATGGTGGGGAAAAGGGGAAGAGGGCCGGGCGCGGTCGTCGCGGCGCCCCACGGCCGCGGAATGCGACGAGGGGCCGCAGCGGCGTACCGAAAGAGCGTATAAACAATTCCGGGCCGGCCGCCATTGGCCCTTAGAAAGGCTTAAGGCCGCCGACCCGGAATTCGGGTCGGCGGCCTCGGACAGTGCGAGAACCGGTCGGCCGGGCATCGTTGACCTGCGGCTTCGCCCTGTACGGCCCGGGTCGGGAAGGTTCCCGGGGGCTTTAGGTGGTGAGCGACGGACGGGCCTCTGGCGGGGTCCCGGTCGGTACGCCTCAGGGGCTCTCCAGGACCAGCGCGCGGGCCGGGCAGAGCTGCTGCGCCAGCCGGACGTCCGCCTCCTGGCCCGGTTCGGGCTCCGGGGTGAGCAGGGTCACCAGGCCGTCGTCGTCGTGCTCGAAGACGTCCGGCGCGGTCAGGACGCACAGGCCCGCGCCGATGCAGCGGTCCCGGTCGGTGGTGATCAGCACGTGCGCCCCCTCACCAGGCCACCGGCAGGCGCTCCAGGCCCTGCATCGTCCCGGTCTGGCGCATCCTCAGCTCCTCCGCCGGCACCGCCAGTCGCAGCCCCGGCAGCCGGGTGAAGAGCGTCCCGAAGGCGATCTCCAGCTGGAGCCGGGCCAGGTTCTGCCCCAGGCACTGGTGGATGCCGTACCCGAAGGTCACGTGCTGGCGGCTGCCCCGCGCGATGTCGAAGGCGTACGGGTCCTCGTGCACCCGCTCGTCCCGGTTGGCCATCGTCGAGGAGATCACCAGGCCGTCCCCGGCCTTCAGGACGTGGCCGTCGATCTCGATGTCGGCGGTGATCCAGCGGACCCCGGCGAAGTCGGTCACCGCGGTGATCCGCAGCAGCTCCTCGATCGCGGTGGCGGCCGGCACCGCGCCCGAGCGCAGCGCCTCCAGCTGTTCCGGGTGGTCCAGCAGGGCCAGCACGCCGAGCGGGATCATCGAGGAGGTGGTCTCCAGCCCGGCGATCAGCAGCACCATGGCCAGCTGCACCACCTCGTCGTGGGAGAGCTCGCCGGTGTCCACGTGCTCCACCAGCCGGCCCACCAGGTTCTCGCCGCGCTCCTTCTCCTGGGCCGTCACCAGCCTGTCGAGGTAGCGGACCAGTTCGGCGGCGGCCGCCTCGGTGCCCGCCGGGTCCTTGCCCTGCATGACGCCGGCGGTGGCGGCCTGGAAGAAGTCGTGGTCCTCGTACGGAATCCCGAGCAGCGCCGACATCACCAGGGAGGGGATCGGGGCCGCGAAATGCTCCACCAGGTCGGCGGGGGCCCCGAGTTCCTCGATGCGGTCGATCAGTCCGTTCACGACGCGCTCGATGTCGGGCCGCAGGGCCCGGGCGTGCTTGAGGCTGAACTCCGGGTTCAGCAGCCGCCGGTGGTGGTTGTGGATCGGCGGGTCCTCGCCCACCAGGACCAGCTTGCGGGCCGCCGGCGCGCCCAGGTGCGGGGCCATCGTGGGGTACTCGTCGTGCAGGCGGTCGGAGGACAGCCGCTCGTCGGCGAGCAGCCGGCGGCCCTCCTCGTACCCGGTGATCAGCCACACCTGGCGGCCGTCCCACAGGGTGACCTTGTTGATCGGGCCCCGACCGCTGATCTCCCGGTACTCCTCCGGGGGCTGGTACGGGCAGGTTCGGCGCACCGGGAACGACGGTGCTTCGACGGAACTGGGGGACAACGCGGCCTCCGAGTCGGCGTTCCCGGAATCACCACCGGGACGTGGTCGGGTTTCTGCGGCGCATGCTAGTTCTGGCCCCCGGAAACGGGCCACGGGTCTCTTGGCGGGGATTAACCGGCGTTTTGCCGTGGATTTAGGCGTGGATTTGGAACGGGCGGCGGGCCGGTTTAGCGGGTCCTCCTACGGTGATCACCGCGCCGTTTCCCGGCGCACCAGGAATTCCCGTGAACCGTGAAACGGAGTTGTGGCATGGCATCGATCCCGCTCCCCGGCCCGCTGGGCGTCGCCGCCGACACCCTGCGCGGCTGGGTGCTGTCCCGGCTGGCCGTGCCCCCGCTCGGACCCACCGGCCCCAACCCCCCGGTCGGCGAACCGGAGAACCTGCTGTACCTCACCGGCCTGGTCGAGACCCTGGTCAGCTACGACTCCAACAACGCCGACTTCGAGGGCACCAACCCGACCCTGGACGACCTCGCCCACGTCCGCTACGAACTGCGCGACCAGAAGGGCGTGTTGGTCGGCACCACCAAGGGTGTCGGCCGGATGCTGCGCAAGGGGCCGGAGGGCAACTTCCTCGCCTACTTCTCCGAGGAGATCCGGCTGCTGGACGGCAACGTGATCCGCACCGGCGGCGTGGTCGACGACGCCCGGCTGACCGCCGGCGAGCAGCAGACCATCAAGGCGGTCGCGGTCGCCGGACCGCTGCGCGGGGCCCTCGGCTTCCGCCAGTTCCGGCCGGTGGAGACCCACAAGTCCTACGCCTCGGCGATCGTCCTCTACCGCCGCTGAGCCGCCGCTCGCACCCGCTGTCCCCGTGCCGGCCGCCGAGCCGTCCCCTTACCCGCAGCCGCCCCCGTACCCGCCGTCGCGCCACGACACCCGGAGCAGACCCCTATGGACCCCGCAGAGATCCGCATCCTGGCGGCCGGCACCGCGCTGCCCGGCCCGCCCATCGACAACGCCGCCCTGGGCCGCCGCTTCGGGATGGACCGGCTCTGGGAGCAGTGGGTGGACGCCTTCATCGGCACCCGCACCCGCCACCTCGCCGTCGACCTGGAGACCGGCGAGCAGCGGGACACCCTCGCCGGCCTCGGCGGGACGGCGGGCCGCCGGGCGCTGGAGGCGGCCGGCACCGACCCCGCCGAGATCGACCTCGTCGTCCTCGGCACCGCCACCCCCGACGCGCTGATGCCCGCCACGGTCAACCAGATCGCCGACGGGCTGGGCATCGACGGGGTGGCCACCTTCCAGCTCCAGTCCGGCTGCTCGGGCGCCGTGCAGGCGCTCGACGTGGCCCGGCAGCTGCTCTCCACCGGCCGTCACCGCACGGCGCTGGTGATCGGCGGCGACGTCATCGCCAAGCACTACGACCTGAGTGTCGACCTGCACGGCGTCCCGCCGGCCCAGCTGGTCAACTACGTGCTGTTCGGCGACGCGGCCGGCGCCGCCGTGCTCAGTGCCGACCCGGCGGCCGGGCGGACCGCCGTCCGGACCTCCTTCGTGCAGCTGGTCGGCAAGGGCCGCCCGCCCGGCCAGGTCCTGGAGTGGTTCGGCCCGGTCGACCGGCACAGCGACCGGGTGGCCTCCCAGGAGGACTACAAGGCGATCGAGGAGTCCGTACCGGTGCTGGCCGAGGAGAGTCTGCACCGGCTGCTGGACGAGCTCGGCTGGAAGGGCGACGACCTCACCCACCTGCTGCCGCCGCAGCTGTCCACCCGGATGACCCGGCGGATCGTGGAGCGGCTCGCGCTGACCGGCGCCGAGGAGATCAGCGTGGTCGGCGAGACCGCCAACACCGGCAACGCGCTGGTCTTCTTCCAGCTCGAACAGCTGCTGCCCCGGCTGTCCCCGGGCGACCGGGCGGCCGCGATCGCGATCGAGTCCAGCAAGTGGATCAAGTCCGGGTTCGCCCTGGAGCACGTCTGATCCACGGCCGGCCGCCGCCGGCCTCGCGCCCGCGGCCGTCCGCGCCGGCCCGACCGCGGCCCGTCGGTGCCGTCCGTCCCTCCCCGGTGAGATCCCGTCACCGCGTCAACCCCGTTCCCGCGACACCCCGAAGGGCAGAGCACGCATGTCGAACGACGAGAAGCTCCGCGACTACCTCAAGCGGGTCACGGCCAACCTGCAGGACACCCGTCTGCGCCTGCAGGAGGCCGAGGCCAGGTACACGGAGCCGATCGCCATCGTCGGGATGGCGTGCCGCTACCCGGGCGGGGTCACCTCCCCCGACGACCTGTGGCGGCTGGTCGCCGAAGGCCGGGACGCCGTCTCGGAGTTCCCCGCCGACCGCGGCTGGGACCTCGACGGGCTGTACGACCCCGACCCCGACCACCCGGGCACCACGTACACCCGGCACGGCGGCTTCCTGGCGGGCGCGGCCGGCTTCGACGCCGAGTTCTTCGGCATCAGCCCCCGCGAGAGCAGCACCATCGACCCGCAGCAGCGGCTGCTGCTGGAGACCGCCTGGGAGGCGCTGGAGAGCGCCGGCCTGGACCCGGCCGACCTGCGCTCCACCCCCACCGGGGTCTTCACCGGGATCATGTACAACGACTACGGCTCCCGCCTCAACCCGCTGCCGGCCGCCGTCGAGGGCCAGGTCGGCATCGGCAGCGCCCCCAGCGTCGCCTCCGGCCGGATCGCCTACACGTACGGGTTCGAGGGTCCGGCGGTGACCGTGGACACCGCCTGCTCCTCCTCACTGGTCGCCCTGCACCTGGCCGCACAGGCGCTGCGCTCCGGGGAGTGCACCCTCGCGCTCGCGGGCGGCGCCACCGTGATGTCCACCCCCAACACCTTCGTCGAGTTCAGCCGCCAGCGGGGCCTGTCCCCGGACGGCCGCTGCAAGGCGTTCTCGGCGGAGGCGGACGGCACCGGCTGGGGCGAGGGCGCGGCGCTGCTCCTGCTGGAGCGGCTCTCCGACGCGCAGGCCAACGGGCACCCGGTGCTCGCCGTGGTCCGCGGTTCGGCCGTCAACCAGGACGGCACCAGCAGCCAGCTGTCCGCCCCGCACGGCCCCTCGCAGGAGCGGGTGATCCGGGCCGCGCTGGCCGCGGCCGGACTGACCGCGGCCGACGTGGACGCGGTGGAGGCGCACGGCACGGGCACCCGGCTCGGCGACCCGATCGAGGCGCGGGCGTTGCTGGCCACGTACGGGCGGGGGCGTCCGGCCGGGCGGCCGCTCCGGCTCGGCTCGATCAAGTCGAACATCGGGCACGCCCAGGCCGCCGCCGGGGTGGCCGGTGTGATCAAGGTGGTGCAGGCGCTGCGGCACGGCGTCCTGCCGGCGACCCTGCACGTCGCCGAGCCGACCGGCGAGGTCGACTGGGAGACCGGGGCGGTCGAGCTGCTGCGCGAGCCGGTCGACTGGCCGGCCACCGGCCGCCCGCGCCGGGCCGGGGTCTCGGCCTTCGGCATCAGCGGCACCAACGCGCACGTGATTCTGGAGCAGGCCCCCGAACCCGCTGTCCCGGCCGCCGAGTCGGAGTCGTCGGGCCCCGGGCTGCCGCTGCTGCTGTCCGGCCGTTCCGAGGCGGCGCGCGCCGCGGCGGCCGGGCGGCTCGCGGACTGGCTGGAGGACGGCGGCTCCGAGGTCGCCCTGGCAGACGTGGCGGCCTGGACGCTGGGCCGCGGTGCGCGGCACCCGTTCGGCGGGGCGGTCGTCGCGGGGGAGCGGGCCGAGGCCGTCACCGCGCTCCGGGCGCTCGCCGCGGGCACGGCCCACACGGCCGCGGTGGCGAGGCGTACGGCCGTCTCGCCCGGCAAGGTCGCGCTGGTGTTCCCGGGGCAGGGGTCGCAGTGGGTGGGGATGGGGGTGGAGTTGGCGCGGGTGTCGCCGGTGTTCGCCGAGCGGTTGGCGCAGGCGGGTCGGGCGTTGGCGCCGCATACGGATTGGTCGCTCCAGGAGGCTTTGAACGACCCGGAGTTGTTGGAGCGGGTGGATGTGGTGCAGCCGGTGCTCTGGGCGGTGATGGTTTCCCTTGCCGAGCTGTGGCGTTCCTACGGTCTGCCGGTCGATGGTGTGGTGGGTCATTCGCAGGGGGAGATCGCGGCGGCGGCGGTGTCGGGTGCGTTGAGTCTGGAGGACGCGGCGGCCGTGGTGGCGCTGCGCTCGCGGGCGATCCGGGCGATCGCGGGGGACGGTGGGATGGCCTCCGTTCCGCTGCCGGTGGCCGAGGTTGAAGCACTTCTCGGGCGTTGGAACGGTGAGTTGGAGGTGGCGGCGGTCAACGGCCCGTCGTCGACGGTGGTTTCGGGGACGGCAGCGGCGATCACCGGGCTGGTGGCGTGGGGTGAGCGGAGTGAGGTGCGGGTGCGGCAGGTCCCGGTGGACTACGCCTCGCACTCGGCGAAGGTGGAGCCGCTGCACGCCGAACTCCTGGACCTGCTGAAGGACATCGAGCCGCGTAGCTCGCAGGTCCCGTTCTACTCGACGGTCACCGGCGGCCTGATCGACACGGCCACGTTGGACGCGGAGTACTGGTTCCGCAATCTGCGCAGCCGGGTCCGCTTCGAGGAGACCGTGAACGTCCTCGCGGCCGAGGGCTTCACGACCTTCGTCGAGTCCAGCGCCCACCCGGTGCTGACCGTCGGTGTCCAGGAGACCCTGGCCGAGCGGGACGACGTCCTGGTCACCGGGACCCTGCGCCGCAAGCGCGAGGACCACGGCCCGCTGCTCGCCGCCCTGGCGGCCGTCGAACTCCACGGCCACCGCCTGACCTGGCCGGGCGCGACCGTCCCCGCCGCCCCGCCCGGCCTGCCCACCTACCCCTTCCAGCACCGCCACTACTGGCTGGACGCCCCCACCCTCACCGCCGGGGCCGACGGCTCCGCCCACCCGCTGCTCGGCGCCACCGTCGAGCGGGCCGACGACGGCGGTCTGGTCCTCACCGGCCGTCTCTCCACCCGCAGTCACCCGTGGCTCGCCGAGCACACCGTCGCCGGGACGACCCTGTTCCCCGGTACGGCCTTCGCCGAACTCGCCGCCGCCGCCGCGGACGCGGCCGGCGCGGGCGGGGTGGACGAACTCGTGCTCGCCGCACCGCTGGTGCCGGCCGACGGCGTACGGGATCTCCAGCTCACCGTGCAGCCGGCCGACGAGGAGGGCCGACGGGCCTTCGACGTCTATTCCCGCCCGGACGGGGCCGGCCCGCGCGACTGGACCCACCACGCGACCGGTACCCTCTCCGGCGAACCGGCCGACACCGCACCGGAGTTCACCGAGTTCACCGAGTTCGCCGACCGGTGGCCGCCGGCCGGGGCCGAGGTGCTCGACCCGGCCGACGCCACCGTCCGCTTCGATGCCGTCCAGGTCGGGTACGGTCCGACCTACCGGGGGCTGCGCGCCGCCTGGCGGCACGGCGGCACCGTCTACGCGGAGGTCGAACTCCCCGAGTCCGCCCACGCCGACGCAGCCCGCTACGGCCTCCACCCCGCGCTGCTCGACGCGGCGCTCCAGGCCGACGTCCTGACCGTCCCCGAGGGCCGACCCTCCACCCTGCGGCTGCCGTTCGCCTGGAACGGCGTCACCCTGCACGCCGTCGGCGCCACCACCCTGCGGGTGCGCCTCGACCACCTGGACGCGGACACCCTCACCGTCCGGGCCGTCGACGCCGAGGGCGCGCCCGTCCTCACCGTCGAGACGCTCACCCTGCGCCCGGTCGAGGCCGACCGGCTCACCGCCCCGGTCGCCGACTCCCCGCGCGGCCCGGCCCGGCCGACCCGCGCCCCCGCCCGCCGCGCCGCCGGCCGGACGGGCGGCGACGGCACCGACGCCGAGCGCCTGCTGCGCCTGCCCGCCGCCGAACTGGAGCGCCGGCTGCGCGACCTGGTGCTCGCCGAGGTGGCCGGCGTGCTCGGCTACGCGACGCCCGCCGAGCTCGACCCGGACCGCGCGTTCCGCGACCTCGGCTTCGAATCGCTCACCGCCGTCCAGCTCCGCGACCGGATCGCCGCCGCCACCGGGCTGAAGCTGCCGCCCACCCTCGTCTTCAACCACCCCAGCCCGCGCGCCCTCGCCGAGCACCTGCGCGGCCTGCTCCACCGGGCCGACGGGCCCTCCGCCGACCGCCGGCGCGCGCCCGCCCGCACCGCGGCGGCCGCCGACGAACCGCTCGCCATCGTCGGGATGGCCTGCCGCTACCCGGGCGGCATCGCCTCCCCCGAGGACCTGTGGCGGCTGGTCACCGAGGGCCGCGAGGCGCTCTCCGCGTTCCCCACCGACCGCGGCTGGGACCTCGACGCGCTGTACGACCCCGACCCGGACCGCCCGGGCACCTCGTACACCCGGCACGGCGGATTCCTGGACGGCGCGGCCGACTTCGACCCGGCGTTCTTCGGCATCAACCCGCGCGAGGCCGTCGCCATGGACCCGCAGCAGCGGCTGCTGCTGGAGGCCTCCTGGGAGGCGCTGGAGAGCGCCGGACTGGACCCGGCCGACCTGCGGGGCTCGGCCACCGGCGTGTTCACCGGCCTCATCTACACCGAGTACGGCGGCCGGGTGCGCGGCTCCGCCCCCGAGGCGGAGGGCTACCTCGGCACCGGCAGCGCGGGCAGCGTCGCCTCCGGCCGGATCGCCTACACGTACGGCTTCGAGGGCCCGGCGGTGACCGTGGACACCGCCTGCTCCTCCTCGCTGGTCGCCCTGCACCTGGCCGGCCAGGCGCTGCGCTCCGGCGAGTGCACCCTCGCCCTGGTCGGCGGCGCCACCGTGATGTCCACCCCGGACACCCTGATCGAGTTCAGCCGCCAGCGCGGCCTCTCCCCGGACGGCCGCTGCCGCGCCTTCTCCGCCGAGGCCGACGGTACGGGCTTCGCCGAGGGCGTCGGCCTGCTGCTGGTCGAACGCCTCTCGGACGCCCGCGCCAACGGGCACCCGGTGCTCGCGGTCGTCCGCGGCTCGGCGGTCAACCAGGACGGCGCCAGCAACGGCCTCACCGCCCCCAACGGCCCCTCGCAGGAGCGGGTGATCCGGTCGGCGCTGGCCGCCGCCGGGCTGACCACGGCCGATGTGGACGCGGTGGAGGCGCACGGCACGGGCACCCGGCTCGGCGACCCGATCGAGGCCCAGGCGCTGCTGGCCACCTACGGCCAGGACCGCCCCGAGGGCCGACCGCTGTGGCTGGGCTCCATCAAGTCCAACATCGGCCACACCCAGGCGGCCGCGGGCGTCGCCGGCATCATCAAGGTGGTGCAGGCGCTGCGGCACGGCGTCCTGCCGGCGACCCTGCACGTGGGCGAGCCCACCGGCCAGGTCGACTGGGAGACCGGGGCGGTCGAGCTGCTGCGCGCGCCGGTCGAGTGGACGGACGGTGACCGGCCGCGCCGGGCGGGCGTCTCCGCCTTCGGCATGAGCGGCACCAACGCGCACGTGATCCTGGAGCAGGCCCCCGAACCGACCGTGGAGGCAGCCGAGCCGGAGCCGTCGGGCCCCGGCCTGCCGTTGCTGGTCTCCGGCCGTACGGAGGTGGCGCTCGCCGCCGCGGCCGGGCGACTGGCCGACTGGCTGGAGGGCCCGGGCACGGGCCGCCCGCTGCCCGAGGTCGCCGCCTGGACGCTGGGCCGCGGTGCGCGGCACCCGTTCGGCGCGGCGGTGATCGCCGACGCCCGGGACGAGACCGTCGCCGCCCTGCGCGCCCTGGCCGGGGGAGCCGCCGACCCCGGTCTGGTGACCGGCCGCCGTGCCGAACCGGGTCGTGCCGTCCTGGTGTTCCCGGGGCAGGGGTCGCAGTGGGTGGGGATGGGGGCGGAGTTGGCGCGGGTGTCGCCGGTGTTCGCGGAGCGGTTGGCGGAGGCGGGTCGGGCGTTGGCGCCGCATACGGACTGGTCGCTCCAGGAGGCTTTGAACGAGCCGGAGTTGTTGGAGCGGGTGGATGTGGTGCAGCCGGTGCTGTGGGCGGTGATGGTGTCGCTGGCGGAGTTGTGGCGTTCGTACGGTCTGCCGGTGGATGGTGTGGTGGGTCATTCGCAGGGGGAGATCGCGGCGGCGGCGGTGTCGGGTGCGTTGAGTCTGGAGGACGCGGCGGCCGTGGTGGCGCTGCGCTCGCGGGCGATCCGGGCCATCGCGGGGGATGGTGGGATGGCCTCCGTCCCGCTGCCGGTGGCCGAGGTGGAGGAGCTGCTGCCGCGTTGGAACGGTGAGTTGGAGGTGGCGGCGGTCAACGGCCCGTCTTCGACGGTGGTTTCGGGGACGGCAGCGGCGATCACCGGGTTGGTGGCGTGGGGTGAGCGGAGCGAGGTGCGGGTGCGGCAGGTTCCGGTGGACTACGCCTCGCACTCGGCGAAGGTCGAGCCGCTGCACACCGAACTCCTGGACCTGCTCAAGGACATCGAGCCGCGTAGCTCGCAGGTCCCGTTCTACTCGACGGTCACCGGCGGCCTGATCGACACCGCGACCCTGGACGCCGAGTACTGGTTCCGCAACCTGCGCAGCCGGGTCCGCTTCGAGGAGACCGTGAACGTCCTCGCGGCCGAGGGCTTCACCACCTTCGTCGAGTCCAGCGCCCACCCGGTGCTCACCGTCGGCATCCAGGAGACCCTGGGTGAGCGCGAGGACGTCCTGGTGACGGGCACCCTGCGTCGCAAGCGCGAGGACCACGGCCCGCTGCTCGCCGCCCTCGCGGCCGTCGAACTCCACGGCCACCGCCTGACCTGGCCGGGCGCGATCGTCCCCGCCACCCCGCCCGGCCTGCCCACCTACCCCTTCCAGCACCGCCACTACTGGCTGGACCCCGCCCCGGACATCAGCGACCCCGGCCACCTCGGCCTGCACTCCGCCGAACACCCGCTGCTCGGCGCCACCACCGACCTGCCGGACGGCAGCACGCTGTACACCAGCCGCATCTCGGCGAGCACCCATCCCTGGCTGCTCGACCACGCCGTGACCGGCACCCCGCTGCTGCCCGCCACCGCGCTCGTCGAGCTGGCGCTGCACGCCGGCCACCGCGGCGCCGTCCCGGAGCTGGCCGAACTCACCCTGGAGGCACCGCTGCCGCTGGGCGAGGGCGCCGTCCACGTCCAGACCACCGTGCAGCCGCCCGACGACTCCGGCGCCCGTGCGCTCGCCGTCCACTCCCGTCCGGCCGCCGCCGGCCCGGAGGAGCCGTGGACCCGGCACGCCACCGCCCTGCTGACGCCGCAGGCCCGTCCGCACGTCCCCGCCGAACCACCGACCGGCCCGGCGGCCGCCTGGCCGCCGCCCGGCGCGCAGCCCGTCGACACCGGCGCGCTGTACGGGACGCTGGCCCGGCACGGCTACGACTACGGCCCGGCGTTCCAGGGCGTCCGCGCCCTCTGGCGGCTGGACGGCGCCGTGTACGCGGAGATCACGCTGCCCGAGGACCGTACGGCCGAGGCCGCCCGGTACGGACTGCACCCCGCCCTGCTGGACGCGGCCCTGCACCCGCTGGCTGCCGGTCTGCTGGACGGCGGCGGCGAGGGCGGCGGCCGCCCGCTCGCCCTGCCCTTCGCCTGGACCGGGGTGACCCTCGCCGCCACCGGCGCCACCACCCTGCGGGTACGCCTGACGCAGGACGGCGCCGGGTCGATCACCCTGAGCGCCACCGACCCGGCCGGGGGCCAGGTGGTCGCCGTCGAACGGATCGCGCTGCGCCCGCTGGCCCCCGGCGCGCTGGTGGCCCCGGCCCGGTCGGCGGGCCACCCCGACGGCCTGTACGAGCTGACCTGGACGCCCGCCGCCACCCTCCCCACCGACCGCGCCGACTGGCTCCTGCTGCCCGGCCACGTCCTGCTCTCCGGCACCGACCCGATCTCCGCCACCGACCTTCTGACCGCCACCGACCCGCTGACCGGCACCGATCTGCTGCCCACCACCGACCTGCCCGCCACCGTCGTGCTGCCGCTGGATCTGCCCCCGACCCCCGACTCCGGCACCGCCACCGACGTGGTCGCCGCCACCACGGGACTGCTCGCCGTGCTCCACCACTGGCTCGCCCAGGAACACCTGGCCGGCACCCGGCTCGCCGTCCTCACCCGGGGCGCCGTCGCCACCGGGCCCGGCGACGCCCCGGTGGCCCCCACCGCGGCCGCCCTCTGGGGCCTGCTGCGCAGCGCCCAGACCGAACACCCGGGCCGCTTCGTCCTGCTGGACACCGACCACCGCCCCGGCTCCCGGGACGTGCTCGGCGCCGCCCTCGCCCTGGACGAGCCGCAGCTCGCCCTGCGCGGCGCAGCGGTCCTCACCCCGGCCGTCACCACCCTCGCCACCGGCTCCGACCTCACCCCGCCCGCCGGGGAGGACGCCTGGCGCCTCACCCCGACCGGCGACACCCCGGACGCGCTCGCCCTGCTGCCCGCCCCCGACGCCGCTCGTCCGCTCGCCCCCGGCGAGGTGCGGATCGCGGTCCGCGCGGCCGGGCTGAACTTCCGGGACGTGCTGATCACCCTCGGCGTCTACCCGGACCGGGCGCTGCTCGGCACCGAGGCCGCCGGCGTGGTCACCGAGGTCGGCCCGGAGGTCCACGGCCTGGCGCCCGGCGACCGGGTCACCGGGCTGGTGTCCGGCGGCATCGGGCCGGTCGCGGTCACCGACCACCGGCTGCTCGCCCGGATCCCCGTCGGCTGGACCTTCGCCCAGGCCGCCGCCGTGCCCGCCGCCTATCTGACGGCCTACTACGCGCTGGTCGACCTGGCCGGGCTGCGGCCCGGCGAGCGGATCCTGGTGCACTCGGCGGCCGGCGGGGTCGGCATCGCCGCCGTCCAGCTCGCCACCCACCTGGGCGCGGAGGTGTTCGGCACCGCCGGGCCCGCCAAGTGGGAGACCCTGGCCGGGCTCGGCATCGACCCGGCCCGCACCGCCTCCTCCCGGACGCTCGACTTCGAGCGGAGCTTCCTGGAGGCCACCGAGGGCCGGGGCGTGGACGTGGTGCTCAACTCCTTCACCGAGGACTTCGTCGACGCCTCGTTGCGGCTGCTGCCGCGCGGCGGCCGCTTCATCGAGATGGGCAAGGCCGACCTGCGCGACCCCGCCACCGTCGCCGGGCTGCACCCCGGCGTGACCTACCGCTCCTTCGACCTGCTGGAGGCCGGGCCCGACCGGATCGGCGAACTGCTCACCGAACTCCTCGCGCTGTTCGACGACGGCGCGCTGCGGCTGCCGCCGGTCACCGCCTGGCCCGTCACCCGGGCCCGCGAGGCCCTGCGCCACCTCGGCCAGGCCCGGCACACCGGCAAGGTGGTGCTCACCGTCCCGGCGCCGCTCGACCCCGCCGGCACCGTGCTGATCACCGGCGGCACCGGCACCCTCGGTGCGCTCACCGCCCGCCACCTGGTCACCGAGCACGGCGTACGGCACCTGCTGCTGGCCGGCCGCCGTGGGCCGCAGGCCGCCGGGGCGGGCGAGCTGATCGCCGAACTCGGCGCCCTGGGCGCCGAGGTGACCGTCGCCGCCTGCGACGTGGCCGACCGCGACGCCCTGGCGGGCCTGCTCGCCACCGTGCCCGCCGACCATCCGCTGACCCTGGTGGTGCACGCGGCCGGCACCCTGGCCGACGGCGTCCTGGAGAGCCTGGACGCCGAACGCCTGGAGACCGTGCTCGGCCCCAAGGCCCTGGCCGCCGCCCACCTGGACGCGCTCACCCGCCAGGCCGACCTGGCCGACCTGGTGCTGTTCTCCTCGGTCTCCGGGGTGCTCGGCGGCGGCGGCCAGGCCAACTACGCGGCCGCCAACGCCTACCTGGACGGCCTCGCGCAGCGCCGCGCCGCCGAGGGCCTGCCCGCGACCTCGCTCGCCTGGGGCCTGTGGCGGACGGCGAGCGGCCTGACCGGCCACCTGGACGGCACCGACCGGGCCCGCCTCGCCCGTGGCGGCCTGGTGCCGCTCACCGACCGGGAGGGCCTGGCCCTGCTGGACGCGGCCCGCGCCGGCGGCCGTCCGGCCGTGGTCACCACCCGCTTCGACCTGCGGGCCGCCGCCGTCGGCGTCCCGCCGCTGCTGCGCCCCCTGGTGCGCGGCGGTACGGGGGCCCCGGCCCGGCGCAGCGCCGCCTCCGCGGCCACCCCCTCGGCCGCCGGGGCGCCCGCCGCGCTGCTGGAGCGGCTCGGCGCCCTGGACGTGGCCGGGCGCGCCGAGGCCCTGCTGACGCTGGTGCTCGGCCAGGCCGCGGCGGTGCTCGGCCACGGCGCCGGTGACGCGGTCGCCGCCGACCAGGCGTTCAAGGAGATCGGCTTCGACTCGCTGACCGCCGTCGAGCTGCGCAACCGGCTCGGCGCCGCGACCGGGCTGCGGCTGGCTCCCACCACCGTGTTCGACCACCCGACCCCGCAGGCCCTGGCCGCCCATCTGCACCGCGTGCTGACCCCCGGGGACGAGGACGCCCCCGACCCGCTGCTGCGCGAACTCGACCGGCTGGAGGCCCTGTTGCCGGCCCTGGCGGCCGCCGACGGGGGAGCCCGCGGCGAGGTCGGCCGTCGGCTGCGCGAGCTGCTCTGGCGGTTCGACGACGGCCCGGCCGCCGAGGCCGCCGGCGAACCGGCCGGCGATCTGGCGACGGCCACCGACGAGGAGCTCTTCGCCGCCCTGGACGACGAGCTCGACCGACCCGGAACGGAGGTCTGACATGGCCGGCACCACCCCATCCACCCCATCGACCCCATCCACCGCATCGACCCCATCCACCCCGGGTACCCCGCCCGGCACCACCGAGGAGAAGCTGCGGGACTACCTGCGCCGCGCCACCGCCGACCTGCGCCAGGCCCGCCGCCGCATCACCGCCCTGGAGGAGCGCGCCCACGAGCCGATCGCCGTCATCGGCATGGCCTGCCGGCTGCCCGGCGGGGTGCGCACCCCCGAGGAGCTGTGGCGGCTGCTCGCGGAGGGCCGGGACGCCATCGGCGACTTCCCCGCCGACCGCGGCTGGGACCTGGACGCGCTGTTCGACGCGGACCCGGCCAACCCCGGCACCTCCTACGCCCGGCAGGGCGGATTCCTCGACGGCGCCGGGGAGTTCGACGCGTCCTTCTTCGGCCTCGGCCCCCGCGAGGCGCTCACCATGGACCCCCAGCAGCGCCTGCTGCTGGAGACCGCCTGGCGCGCCTTCGAGTCCGCCGCCGTGGACCCGGCCACCCTGCGCGGCAGCCGTACCGGCACCTTCGTGGGCATGATCGCGCAGGACTACGCGCCCCGCCCGTACGAGGTGGCCGGCGAGCTCGACGGCTACTTCATGACCGGCAACGCCGGCAGCATCGCCTCCGGCCGGCTCGCCTACCACTTCGGCCTGCACGGCCCGGCGCTGACCATCGACACCGCCTGCTCCTCCTCGCTGGTCGCCATGCACCTGGCCGCCCGCTCGCTGCGCGCCGGGGAGAGCGACCTGGCGCTCGCCGGCGGGGCCTGCGTGCTCGCCCACCCGCGGGTGTTCCTGGAGTTCAGCCGCCAGCGCGGGCTGGCCCCGGACGGACGCTGCAAGCCGTTCGCCGCCGCCGCCGACGGCACCGGACTCGCCGAGGGCGTCGGCCTGCTGCTGCTCGAACGGCTCTCCGACGCCCACGCCAACGGCCACCGGGTGCTCGCCGTGCTGCGCGGCTCCGCCGTCAACCAGGACGGCCCCAGCAACGGGCTCACCGCCCCCAGCGGCCCCGCCCAGGAGGAGGTGATCCGCCAGGCGCTGGCCGACGCCCGGCTCACCCCCGACCAGGTCGACGCCGTCGAGGCGCACGGCACCGGCACCACCCTCGGCGACCCGATCGAGGCCCGCGCCCTGCTCGGGGTGTACGGGAGGGCCGCACGCGAGCGGCCGCTGCGGATCGGCTCGCTCAAGTCCAACATCGGGCACACCCAGGCCGCCGCCGGGGTGGCCGGCGTCATCAAGCTGATCCTCGCGCTGCGCCACGACACCCTGCCCGCCACCCTGCACGTGGACGCGCCCACCCCGCACGTCGAGTGGTCCGAGGGCGCCGTCGAACTGCTCACCGAGGCCTCGCCCTGGCCGCGCGGCGGCCGGCCCCGGCGGGCCGCGATCTCCTCCTTCGGGATCAGCGGCACCAACGCCCATCTCGTCCTGGAGGAGGCCCCCGACCCGCGCACCGACGAACCCGCCTTCGCCGGGCCGATCGAGGAGCCCGCCGACCCGCAGACGTCCGACGAACGGCCCTGGCTGCTCACCGCCCGCACCCCCGAGGCGCTGCGCGCCCACGCCCTGGCGCTGGCCGGGCACGCCGAGGCCGGCGCCGACCGGACACCCGCCGACACCGCGCACCGGCTCGCCCACGGCCGCGCCCGCTTCCCGCACCGCGCCGCCGTGCTCACCGACCGTCCCGCGGAGATCGCCCCGGCGCTGCGCGCGCTGGCCGCCGGCCGTCCGCACCCCGCCCTGGTCCGGGGCACCGCCGCGAACGCCGTGCGCACCGCCTGGACCTTCTCCGGCCAGGGCTCCCAGCACCCCGGCATGGGGCGCGAACTGTACGCCGGACACCGGGAGTTCGCCAAGGCGCTGGACGCGGCCTGCGACGCCCTCGACCCGCACCTGGACCGCCCGCTGCGGGACGTGATGTTCGCCGGGCCCGGCACCCCCGACGCCGCCCTGCTGGACCGCACCCGCTACACCCAGCCCGCGCTGTTCGCCCACCAGAGCGCGCTCGCCCGGCTGCTCGGCACCCGCCTCGCACCGCCGGACGCCGTCCTCGGCCACTCGATCGGCGGGATCTCCGCCGCCCACCTGGCCGGGGTGTTCGACCTGGAGGACGCCGCCGCGCTGGTCGCCGCCCGGGCCCGGCTGATGGACGAACTGCCCGCCGGCGCGGGCGCGATGCTCTCCGTCCAGGCCGCCGAGCAGGACGTCCTCCCGCTGCTGGAGGGCCACGGCGACGCCCTCGGGCTGGCCGCCGTCAACGGCCCGGCCTCCACCGTGGTCTCCGGCGACACCGCGGCGGTCGACGCCTTCGAACGCCTCTGCGCCGCCCGGGGCCTGCGCACCCGCCGGCTGCGGGTCTCGCACGCCTTCCACTCCGCCCACCTGGACCCGGTCCTGGAACGCTTCCGCGCCGAGGCCGCCGCCCTGCGCTACCACCGGCCCGAGCTGGCCGTCGTCAGCGACCTCACCGGCGAGGACGCCGACCCGGAGCGGATCGCCGGGCCCGACCACTGGACCGAGCACATCCGCGCCACCGTCCGCTTCGGCCGGGGCGTCGAGACCCTGCGCGAACGCCACGGCGTCACCGCGTACCTGGAGGTCGGCCCGCACGCCACGCTCAGCGCGCTCACCGCCGCCGTCCACCCCGAGGCCGTGCACCTGGCCGCCCAGCGTCGTGAACTGCCGCAGGCCCGCGCCCTGGCCCTGGCGCTGGCCGGGGCCGAGACCCACGGACTGACCGTCACCCGCCCGGCCGGGCCGGCGCCCGCCGGCTGGGCGGACGAGGTACCGGGCCACCCCTTCGCCGCCACCGGCCACTGGCTGGCCACGCCCGGCCCGGTGGGCACCGCCACCCGGCACCCGGAGACCGGGGACGAGGCCGTCGAGGAGCCCGGCGGGGGACTGCCCGCCGACGACCCCGCCGCGCTGCTGCGCCGCTGGGCCGGGGCGCCCGGGGCGGCGGAGGGCACCGCCCTGCTGCTCGCCCTGGTCCGCGAGCAGGCCGCGGCCGTCCTCGGCTACTCCTCCCCGGAGGAGGTCGGCGAGCACGACCGCTTCCAGGACATCGGCTTCTCCTCCTTCAGCGTCCTGGACCTGCGCAACCGGCTGGTCGCCGCGACCGGCCTGGAACTGCCGCCGGTGGTCGCCTTCGACTTCCCGACCCCGGCCGGGCTCGCCGCCCGCCTGCACCACCTGCTGGCCGCCCCCGAGGCGTCCGCGGCCTGAACACCCGCCCCCTTCACCACACACCCCTCCACCACACACCCCGTCGAGTCACACCCCGTCGAGCGGAGAGCCCCGTCATGCGCATCGGAATCACCTATCTGAGCATCTCCCCCTCGGTGGACCGGGCGTCCGCCCGGCAGAAGTACCTGGACTTCGGCCGCCAGGTCGAATGGGCCAACGACCAGGGCTTCGCCGGGATCTGGGTCACCGAGCACCACTTCTCCGGCTACAGCCTCAGCTCCTCCCCGCTGCTGCTGCTCGGCCACGCCGCCTCGCTCGCCCCCGACCTGCGGATCGGCACCGGCATCCTGGTGCTGCCGCTCTGGGACCCGGTCCGGCTGGTCGCCGACGTCAACACCCTCGACCAGCTCACCGGCGGCCGCCTCGACCTCGGCATCGGCCGCGGCTACCAGCCGCACGAGTTCCTCGGCTTCGGCCGCGACATCGAGCGGAGCCGGGCCGCGTACGAGGAGTCCGTCGAGGTGGTGCTGCGGCTGCTCACCGAGACCGAGGTGACCCACAAGGGCGAGTTCCACCGGATCGACGCCCCGGTCTCGGTGCTGCCGCCCGCCCACCAGAGCCCACACCCGCCGATCTGGGCGGCCGCGGTCACCCCCGAGTCCACCCGGCACGCCGTCCGCCACGGCTTCCACCTGCTGGGCCTGGCCCTCTCCACCCCGGCCGAGGTCGCCGCCCAGTGGCGTACGGCGGCCGCGCTCGCCGCAGAGGAGGGCGTCACCACCGAGGGCCGCCGCTACGCCGTCAACCGCTTCGTCCACGTCGGCACCGACCCGGCCGGGCGGCGGGCGGCCGCCCGTGAGGTGGCCCGGCAGATCCAGACCTCCCGCGCGCTCGCCCAGGGCGCCTACCCGATCGGCGGTGCCCCGCCGATCCCCACCGCCATCGACCCCGCCGACGAGGAACTCGCCCACGAGCGGCTGCTCGCCGGCTCGCCCGAGCAGATCGTCGAGCAGCTGCGCGAACTCGCCGAGGCCGGTGTCGACCAGGTCAACGCCGCCTTCGAGTACGGGACGCTGCCCGCCGAGACCGCCTTCGCCTCGCTGAGACTGTTCGCCGCCGAGGTGCTCCCGGCGCTCAAGGAGTTCCCCACCACAGGATGAGTCCCGGGCACGAAGGGGAGGGGGGGGGGGGCCCGCCGGGGTGGCGGGCCCCCCCCCGCCGGGGGGGTCGGGCCCGGGGGTGGGAGGGTGGGGGGGTGTGGGGAGAGGTTTTTTGAGTGGGGGTTGGTGTG